>CAMCUG010000006.1 GCA_945878835.1 Chryseobacterium gleum
TAATCATTCGGGTCAATGTCCAAGGCTATGGTAACGTAGGCGTGTCCGGCGAATACACTGCCCTTCGTTGTTACCCCTTCAGCTTTCATCCAAGCGTGCATATCATCTAAAACAGCTTCTTCTATCCCATGTTCCACGGGGGCGCCGAAAGCTCCGAGAATGAGCGTATTTGACCCCAAGGCTGTTCCGCATAAAACGAAAACAAGAACGTGGATGGCATTCCATTTACCTAGTTTCTGTTTCACATCGAGGAATTTATTCAACTCAATAAGTGCAAGTAATACCATTGGCACTGCAACCACGAACATTACTCGAAGAAGACCCAAGCTCGCCCACATCCCTTGCCACCACAAAACTGTATGGGCCATGAAATACCCCCAAAATGAACCTAGCACAATCCAAAACAAAACTTGGTGCTTCAGCACAAACACTTTCGACTCTTCTGCATTTTCCAATCCGTTCCAATCGGCTGAAATTCTATTTGGAATTCCTAATGCACCGTTCCAAGTGTATTTCAACAAGAATAAAAAACCGATTCCAAAAACGGGGATCGACCAAATGAAGAAATGAAAGAAACTGCCACTTCCATAAGAGGTAATATCTGTATGAACGTATGGGTTCGAATCGAAGATCCAAAGTGGAAACCCTGTATACCAGTATCCGATTGTATTCATTATCAAAGAACCCGCAAGCAGCAATGGAATATATTTCCAACGTCTTGTGAAAAAGAAAAACATGGCTGCAATTCCAAGAATAACGAAACCTTCACTTCTTGCAAACGGCATGAAGCTTAGAACTAACGCTCCTATCCAGAATTTACCCTTCAAACTCCAATGAATAAAAAGAATTAGAAAAAGAGCACATATAATTTCCGTTAAAGAGGAAACTGCATTGTCGAAAACAACGGGACAAGTGAGGAATAACAAAGGGGCTATCCAACTTCGTTTAAGTTGAAGCTGATTTGCGATTTTCAGAACTAGAAAAGCCTCAAGAAATATTATCGCGAGGTTCGTCCAAATAATGGCCTGCAATCCGAATTGCGCTATGGGTGAAAAGAGAACCGTAAATACGGGTTTTCCCCACTGATTCAGTAGCAGTTCATGATGAGTCCATGAATAGCGAGACATTTGATAATGCACGAAAGTATCTGCACCACCATTAACGCCATTAGCAAAAACAACGAGAAGTATATACGCCAAAGCCGCAAATCCGAAGACCTTCCCTTCTGGCTTCTCCCAAAACTTAATAAGTGTATTCATTAAGACTTCACGCTTTCCGATTTCAAAGCGGAGATAAAATCATCGAACAGGTATCTCGAGTCATGCGGCCCAGCGCTTGCTTCTGGGTGATATTGTACCGAAAACACAGGCTTCGATTTCAAACGAATTCCAGCAACGGTATTGTCATTTAAATGAATGTGAGTGATCTCGACATCTGGATTATTGGCAATGCTTTCCTTTGAAATAACAAAACCGTGATTCTGGCTCGTGATCTCTCCTTTTCCCGTGATAAGGTTTTTAATTGGGTGATTTACTCCGCGATGACCGTTGAACATCTTTTCAGTTTTCAAGCCTTGACTTAAACCTATCAGCTGATGTCCAAGGCATATGCCAAAACATGGAATTCCTGTTTCGATAATCTTTGCGGTCAAATCTATTGTGTAGGGCATTGCCGAGGGGTCTCCGGGGCCATTTGAGAACATAACTCCATCGGGACCCCACGCCATTATTTCTTCCAACGTTACATCCAATGGAAACACTTTTAGGAAAGCGCGTCGTTCATCAAGGCAACGAAGAATATTCAACTTCACTCCGAAGTCGAGAACTGCAATTTTAATTTCAGACTCAGGGTTGCCAAATTCAAAAGCCTCACTGCAAGCCACTCGTGAAGCTAATTCAAGACCATCCATGTTAGGAGCTACTCTCAATTCTTGTGTTAATTTCTCAAGGTCTGAAACCTCCGTTGATATAATACAATTCATTGCTCCATTCTTACGAATATGACGAACCAATGCTCGCGTATCTAAATCGCAAATTCCGACAACATGATCGCGCATTAAATAGTCTTGAAGAGTTCCTGCACCACCAACTCGGCTTGCAACATCGGAAAACTTCTTAATGATTATTCCTGATACTTGACATTTTCCAGATTCGATTTCTTCTGTATAGACACCGTAATTCCCGATATGAGAAGTCGCCATTACCAGACATTGTCCAAAATAAGAGGGATCTGTAAAAACTTCTTGATAGCCTGTCATTGCTGTATTGAAAGCAATTTCCCCTGTTGTTGTGCCCTTAGCTCCACAACTTTGGCCATAAAAAACGGTACCGTCTTGAAGGAGCAGTACCGCAGGTATAGATTCTTGTCTCATTAAAGAACAAAGTTAAGATTATCCGACAAACATTGGATTCGAACTTTTCAACAAATTATAAATTACTCGTTGGCGTTTCTCTCGTTGCTAAAATTATAGCGAGTCCAGGAATTGCCGACATCCCCAATTTACCAATAGAGATTAGCGTAAAAAAAAGCAGCAAGATTCAATCTTGCTGCTCTAGATTTCTTGGTTATTCACTCAATGAAATTACTCTGCTGACGCAGAATCATCCTTCTTCTTTCTTGTCTTTTTAGGCTTTTCCTCTGCATCAACTTCGGTTGCCTCAATTACATCTGTACCGCCTTCTAAAGCGACATCATCAGTTTTCTTTGCAGCACCACGACGTGTGCGTTTCTTGGCAGTTGCCTGCTCTACTTCATTACCGTAAATGGTGTTGAAATCTACAAGTTCCATCATACACATTTCTGCGTTATCTCCTTGACGGTATCCCGTGCGAATGATACGCGTGTATCCTCCTGGTCGAGTCGCTATTTCCGGGGCGATTGCACGAAATAATTCGGTAACAGCTTCTTTGTTTTTCAAATAACTGAAAACAGTTCTTCTGTTGTGGGTGCTGTCGGTTTTCGACTTAGTAAGAAGTGGTTCCACATACTTTCGCAAAGCTTTTGCTTTTGCAAGAGTTGTCGTAATTCGCTTGTGCTCGATAAGTGAGTTAGCCATATTAGCTAGCATTGCACGACGGTGCTCTGCCTTTCTACCTAAATGGTTATTCGTTTTTCCGTGTCTCATAATTGTACTTTCTACTACTGATTATCAGTAGGGGTTAATCTCTATCCAATTTATATTTTGCAACGTTCATTCCGAAGTGCAAACCTTTGCTTTCTACTAATTCTTCTAACTCTGTAAGAGATTTCTTTCCGAAATTACGGAACTTCAACAAGTCATTTTTGTTGAAAGAAACCAAATCACCTAAAGTTTCAATATCAGCAGCTTTCAAGCAATTCAATGCACGTACGCTCAAGTCCATGTCAACCAATTTGGTTTTCAACAACTGACGCATGTGCAACGAACTTTCATCAAATTCTTCTACTTCGCGCTTGATTTCTGTTTCAAGCGTGATACGCTCGTCACTGAATAACATGAAGTGATGTATTAAAATCTTAGCAGCCTCTTGAAGAGCATTCTTAGGTGTGATTGAACCATCACCTTGGATTTCAAGGATTAGTTTTTCATAGTCAGTCTTTTGTTCTACACGGAAGTTCTCTACAGAGAATTTCACATTGCGAATTGGAGTAAAGATTGAATCAATGAAGATTGTTCCAATAGGTGAGCTAGAAGTTTTGTTTTCTTCAGCCGGTCTGTAACCACGTCCCATGCCTATAGCAAGATCAATGCGAAGCTTTACTTTAGGTTCCATGTTACAGATAACTAAATCTGGGTTCAACACTTGAAATGCAGAAGTGAAGTTGCTTATATCACCAGCCTTGAATTGCTCTTGACCGTTGATACTAATAGAAACTTTTTCGTAATCTGTACCTTCTATTTGTCGCTTGAAGCGAACTTGCTTCAAGTTAAGGATGATTTCAGTAACATCTTCCACAACTCCTTTGATAGAGGAAAACTCGTGATCTACTCCTTCAACTTTGATTGAAGTGATAGCGAAACCTTCGAGAGAAGAAAGAAGGATACGACGTAATGCGTTTCCAATCGTTATTCCGAAGCCTGGTTCCAGAGGACGAAATTCGAAAGTACCTGTAAAGTCATTGCTTTCGAGCATTACGACTTTGTCTGGTTTTACGAAATCTAATATAGCCATTGAGTTAATTTTAAATTAAGGATTATTTAGAGTACAATTCGACGATTAATTGCTCGCGAATGTTTTCAGGTATTTGAACACGTTCCGGGAATTTCATAAAAACTCCTTCTTTGTTAGAATCGTTCCAAGCCAACCAATCGAAATTATTACGGGTAGCTAAAGCCATAGTAATAGATTCAAGTGATTTAGATTTTTCACGAACTGAAACACGATCTCCAGGACGTAACTGGTACGAAGGGATGTTTACAACATTTCCATTTACCAGGATATGGTTGTGAGAAACCAATTGTCTAGCACCGCTGCGCTTTGTAGCAATTCCTAAACGGAAAACAGTGTTGTCGAGACGTGATTCACACAATGCTAATAGGATTTCTCCTGTAACACCTGGACGTGCTGAAGCTTTTTTGTACAAGTTAGAGAACTGACGCTCGAGTATACCATAAGTATATTTCGCCTTCTGCTTTTCAGTTAACTGAATTGAGTATTCGCTTTGTTTTGCGCGACGTTTGTTCGGACCGTGTTGTCCGGGCGGAAAATTACGCTTCTCTAGTCCTTTATCAGGACCGTAGATTGCTTCACGAAATCTTCGCGCAATCTTTGTTTTTGGGCCAATGTATCTTGCCATTTCTTTTTCTTCTAAAAATTAGATTCTTCTTGCTTTTGGAGGGCGACAACCGTTGTGAGGTAGTGGAGTCGTGTCTACGATTTCCAATACTTCAATTCCAACTGTGTTAATGGTGCGGATGGCAGATTCTCTGCCTGCTCCTGGTCCTTTAACAAACACCTTCACCTTTCTTAGACCAAGATCGTGGGCTTCTTTACCGCATTGCTCTGCAGCCATTTGAGCGGCGTACGGCGTGTTCTTTTTAGAACCACGGAATCCCATTTTCCCTGCAGACGACCACGAGATCACCTGTCCAGAATTATTGGTTAAACTAATGATGATGTTGTTAAACGTGGACTGAATATGGGCTTGACCCATAGCTTCCACCACCACATTTTTCTTTTTCTTTTTTTCTACTTTGGCCATTTCTCTTGCCTTAGCTTATTGATTATTTAACTGCTTTCTTTTTATTCGCAACTGTCTTACGTTTTCCTTTACGGGTACGAGAGTTGTTTTTGGTACTTTGACCACGAAGGGGCAAACCAGATCGGTGACGAACACCTCTGTAGCAACCGATGTCCATTAATCGCTTAATGTTCAATTGTGTTTCAGAGCGCAAAGCACCTTCTACTTTCAATTCTTCGGTAATGAAATTACGAATCAAACCTAGTTCTTCGTCGTTCCATTCTTGAACTTTCTTATCATAAGAAATTCCAGCCTGTTCCAAGATTCTACGTGACGTCGAACGCCCTATTCCGTAGATGTAGGTGAGTCCTATTTCACCTCTTTTGTTACGCGGTAGATCTATACCTGCAATCCTTGCCATAGTTATTCTTTATTATAAGGAGTTATCCTTGTCTTTGTTTGAATTTCGGGTTTTTCTTATTAATTACATAAAGCTTACCTTTTCGGCTAACGATTTTGCAGTCAGCTGAACGCTTTTTAATTGAAGCTCGTACTTTCATATCTCTTGTACTTTATTATTTATATCGAAAACAAATTCGACCTTTTGTTAAATCGTAAGGCGACATTTCCACTTTCACTTTATCTCCTGGAAGGATTCGAATGTAGTGCATTCGCATTTTCCCTGAAATATGAGCTACGATGATGTGTCCATTTTCAAGCTCCACACGGAACATTGCATTTGACAATGCTTCAATAATTGTTCCGTCTAGTTCTATCGATGTCTGTTTCGCCATTCAGTTTTTTATTATTTTTTTGCTGCTAATGCAGCATCTATCTCTTCAAATGATGACAACTTTTCTGCCCCTCCTTTTCCAACTGCCACTGTATGTTCAAAGTGTGCGCTTGGTTTTCCATCTTGCGTCTCTATTGTCCAACCGTCTTTAAGTTGTCTAACGTTCTTCGTCCCCAGGTTGATCATTGGCTCAATAGCTATAACCAACCCTTCTGTCATTACCAAGCCCTGTCCTCTTCTCCCGTAGTTCGGCACTTCAGGTGCTTCATGCAACTGAATCCCAACTCCGTGTCCAACCAACTCACGCACTACGCCATATCCGTTTGTTTCTGCATAATTCTGCACAGCATAACCGATATCGCCGATTCGTTTTCCAATTGCGGCTTGTTCAACCCCCAACTCTAAGCACATTCTTGTTACGTCTAACAACTTTTGCAAATCGTTAGATATTTGACCAACTGCGAATGTGAATGCAGAATCTCCCCAAAACCCTTCCCATAACACTCCAATATCGATAGAGACAATATCTCCTTCTTTCAATGGCTGTGCATTTGGTAGTCCATGAACAACGGCTTGATTGACACTCGCGCAGATTGAATTTGGGAAATCGTGATATCCGAGAAACCCAGGGTAAGCCCCATGATCTCGAATAAAACTATCCGCAACTCTATCTAGTTGCAAGGTTGTCACACCCGGTTCAACGATTTTGGCTATTTCCGCCAACGCTTTTCCTACAAGTAAAGAACTCTTTCGGATGGCATTTATCTCATCCGGGTTTTTTAAAACTACCTTTTTGCTCACAGCTTATAAGGTGTAGCCACTGCTCGCAACGCTCCCACTGTTTCTTCCTCTCACCCTCCCCGATTGCATTAACCCGTCGTAGTGACGAGAAAGCAAATGACTTTCTACTTGTTGAAGTAAATCTAAAATCACTCCTACTGTAATTAACATGGATGTTCCTCCGAAAAACTGAGCAAACATCTGAGCTTTTGTTAGTGATAAACTCAAAACAAGCGCCGGTAGTATTGCAATAAGGCCGACAAAGATACCACCAGGAAGGGTTATGCTCGACAAAACTCTATCAATAAATTCAGCCGTGTCCTTTCCAGGCTTGATTCCTGGTACGAAATTGCCATTTCTTTTCAAGTCATCGGCAATCTGATTTGGATTGGTTACGATGGCAGTATAGAAGAAGGTAAATAAAATAATCATTACCATTAACAACATGTTATATCCAACACCTTGAAAATTCGTTAACGATGCCAATACCTTGTTGTTTTGAAACATTTCAGTATTACTTAAGTACAAAGGGACAAACATTATTGCTTGGGCAAAGATGATTGGCATTACTCCAGCTGCGTTTACACGCAAAGGAATGTAGCTTCTCGCGCCTTCACCTTGGGGAAGATGACTTCCACCGGTAGCCATTTTAGCCATTTGTACAGGTATTCTGCGAACTGCTTGAATGATTGCAACTGTTCCTCCGATTACAATAACCATTACAGCTATTTCAATCAAGAAGAAAAAGGCTGTTTGCTGACTAAACTCTTGAGCAAAGGCTCCAGGAATATCAGATAAGATACCTGTCATGATTATCAGTGACGTTCCGTTTCCAATTCCTTTGTCGGTAATCTTTTCACCCAACCACATTACAAACAGCGTAGCACTGGTAAGGATAATGATTGAAGTAACCATCCACATGGGACTATTCACGTGAGCGTCTGCTGGAACATACTGAGCTAAATAGCCGGGGGCTTGAACCATCGCAATACCTATGGTTAAAAAACGAGTCCACTGATTTATTTTACGGCGTCCACTTTCACCTTCGCGTTGCAATTTTTGCACTGTTGGAACAGCAAGTCCCAACAATTGAATTACGATACTTGCTGAAATGTATGGCATAACACCTAGAGCAAAAATCGAAGCTCTATTGAATGCTCCACCTGTGAAAAGCCCTAAAAAGTCTGCGATTGAACCTGATCCAGCCGCGCTAGTGTCCTGCATTTTCACTGCATCTATTCCAGGAAGAAGGACATATGATCCAATTCTGTACACCAAAAGTATTCCTAAGGTGAAAAGAATTTTCTTACGAAGTTCCTCGTGATTCCAGATGTTTCTTATGGAAGAAAAAAACTTTTTCATATAGTGTTCGCTGTTCCGCCCATTGCTTCAATCGCCGCTTTCGCTGTGGCTGTGAATGCGTGTGCTGTCACGTTTAACTTTCCTTTTAATTCACCGCGACCCATTACTTTTATAAGTGTCTTCTTGCTACAAATTCCATTTGCTACAAGTGTTTGAAAAGTAACCTCAGTCAAGTTGTGTTTGTCAACAAGTAACTGCAAGGTGTCAAGGTTTATACCTTTGTATTCAACGCGATTTAGGCTTTTGAATCCAAATTTTGGCAAACGTCTTTGAAGAGGCATTTGACCACCTTCGAAACCAATTTTGCGCTTACTACCTGAACGTGATCCCGCTCCCTTGTGTCCACGTGTAGAAGTTCCACCGTGTCCAGAACCTTCACCACGACCAATACGCTTTCTGTCCTTAATAGAACCTTCAGCCGGCTTTAAGTTATTTAATTTCATCTCTTCTAATCGTTATTTGTATTCCACTTTTAAAAGGTGACTCACAGCGCGAATCATACCTACAATATTTGGTGTCAATTCTTTTTCTACTGACACATTTAATTTCTTAATACCCAAAGCTTCGATTGTAGCCTTTTGACGTTTTGGACGATCAATAGCACTTTTAACTTGGGTGATAACAACTTTAGCCATAATGGTCTGGATTATCCGTTAAAAACTTTATCTAAATGAATTCCGCGAATACGCGCAACTTCTTGAGGTGTTCTGAGAGCTGCAAGCGCTTGAACTGTAGCTTTCACTACGTTGTGTGGGTTTGAAGACCCTTTTGACTTAGCCAAAACGTCCTTTACTCCAGCTGATTCAAGTACTGCACGCATTGCACCTCCAGCGATAACTCCAGTTCCCAATGAAGCAGGCTTCAAGAAAACACGAGCACCACCAAATTTGCCTGCAATCTCGTGAGGAATTGTACCTCTGTGGATTGGAACACGCACAAGACTTTTCTTAGCATCTTCAATTGCCTTGGTAACCGCTTCAGCAACTTCTTTGGATTTACCCAAACCGTGACCTACTACTCCGTTTTCGTTACCTACTACAACAATCGCTGCGAAACCAAATGTTCTTCCACCTTTGGTAACTTTAGTAACACGATTCACGCTTACTAAACGATCTTTCAATTCTGTTTCGCTAGCGCGAACTACTTTTCCTTCTAGCATTTGTATTAAAATTTAAGTCCGGCTTCGCGAGCTGCTTCAGCCAAAGATTTTACACGTCCATGATACAAGTATCCACCGCGGTCAAAAACCACTTCTTCAATACCTGCTGCTTTCGCTCTTTCAGCAATTGTTTTGCCTATGATTCGCGCTTGCTCATTCTTAGCAATGTTTTGCGCTTCTTTCATAATATTAGATGAAGCAGACGCAAGAGTTACCCCCTGGTTGTCATCTATGATTTGAGCATAAATCTGTTTGTTACTGCGGAACACACTTAAGCGTGGTTTCACATCAGTACCTTTCACTCTAGCACGTATGCGAGTGCGTATTTTTGCTCTACGAGAATCTTTTGAAAATGCCATTGTATTATCAATTATTTAGCCGCCGACTTACCCGCTTTCTTGCGAACAAATTCACCAACGTAACGAACACCTTTTCCTTTATACGGCTCCGGAGTACGAAGCGAACGAATTTTTGCTGCAACTTGACCAATCAGTTGTTTGTCGTATGACTCGAGCATGATTTGTGGGTTCTCCCCTTTTTCTGCTTTCGAGGATACTTTAACTTCTGTTGGAAGTTCGAATACGATTGGGTGGCTATATCCTAATGTCAAGCTCAATTTCTGACCCTCAACATTTGCACGGTAACCTACACCGATCATTTCCAAATCTTTCTTCCAGCCCGTGCTTACACCAACGATCATGTTGTTGATTAACGAGCGGTACAATCCGTGTTTTGCACGAACATCTTTGTGGTCGCTAGAGCGAGTGCAAACAATCTCTGTTTCGCCGATTTCAATTGTAATTGAAGAATCAACCTCTTGAGACAATTCACCTTTTGGCCCTTTCACCTTAACTAAGCCATTCTCCAAAACAACACTAATGTCTTTTGGCAATGGAATTGGGTTTTTACCTATTCTTGACATGGGTCAATTTTTTTCTAGTTCTTAATATACGAAACACAAAACTTCTCCACCTACTTTCTCTTGACGGGCTTTCTTATCTGTCATTACTCCTTTCGAAGTAGACATAACCGCAATTCCGAGTCCGTTTAATACACGTGGCAACTCATCTGCGCCAGCATATTTACGGTGTCCTGGAGAGGATATTCTATCGATTTTAGCGATTGCCGGTTGTTTTGATTTGAAATCGTATTTTAAAGCGATTTTAATCACACCCGGTGCACCATCTTCGAATTTGAAATTCAAGATATATCCCGACTCGTGAAGGATTTTTGTAATTTCCTTCTTCAAATTGCTAGCAGGAATCTCAACCACCTTATGGCGAGCCTTCTGCGCGTTTCGAATGCGAGTTAAATAATCTGCTATTTGATCAGTAACCATGTTCTTCTTTTCTTAATTATTACCAACTTGCTTTTTTAACACCTGGGATCAATCCGTTCAGAGCCAATTCACGGAATTGGTTACGACATAATCCAAATTGACGCATGTACCCTCTTGGCTTTCCGGTCAACATGCAGCGATTGTGAACACGCACAGCGCTACTGTTTTTCGGAAGTTTTTGAAGTGCATCCCAATCACCTGCTGCTTTAAGCTCTGCTCGCTTCGTAGCATATTTTTCAACCAATGCGATGCGTTTACGCTCGCGGGCTTTCATTGATTCTTTTGCCATTCTTTCTAATCTTATTATTTTACGAAAGGAAATCCAAATTCTTCAAGAAGAGCTTTTGCCTCTTCGTTTGTTTTAGCATTGGTAACGAACGTAATGTCCATTCCGTTGATTGCTTTTACTTTCTCCAAATCAATCTCTGGGAAAATGATTTGCTCTTTCACTCCGAAGGTGAAGTTTCCACGTCCGTCAAATCCTGAAGACTTAACACCACGGAAGTCACGTGTTCTTGGAAGAGCAACAGCGATCAAACGGTCTAAGAATTCATACATCATGTTTCCACGCAATGTTACTCTTGCTCCGATTGGAACGCCTTTACGCAATTTGAAGTTAGAGATATCCTTTGTAGAAAAGGTAGCCACCGCACGTTGACCGCTAATTAGCGTCATCTCATCTACAGCCGCATCTACTAATTTCTTATCTGCGGTAGCCTTACCAATACCTTGGTTTAGGCAAATCTTCGTGATGGAAGGAACTTGCATATTTGAAGAATATTCAAATCGCTTCTGAAGATTATCTTTAATTTCAGAGTCGTATTTTGACTTTAGTCTTGGTTGATAGTTCATTTGATAACCTCCCCTGATTTTTTAGAGATTCTTACTAATTTTCCTTCTTCATTGCGGGCTTTTCCAACACGTGTTGCATTACCAGCAGCATCAATTAACATAACGTTGCTAATGTGCATGGCTGCTTCGCGTTTTTCAATTCCGCCTTGCGGATTTTGAGCAGAGGGCTTACGGTGACGGGAAATCATGTTTACCCCTTCAACAGTAACTCTGTCTTTGTCGCGATCTACTACAATCACAAGTCCTTTTTCACCTTTGTGATTGCCGGTAGTTACCACTACCGTATCGCCTTTTTTTATTTTGAGTCGCTTGAACATCTCGCTATCTATTTACTTCGTTTATAGTACTTCAGGAGCCAAAGAAACAATTTTCATGTAGTCTTTCTCGCGTAATTCACGGGCCACTGGGCCGAAAATACGGGTTCCTCTCATTTCTCCTTGTGCATTCAACAACACTACTGCGTTGTCATCGAAACGAATGTAGCTACCATCTGCGCGACGAACTTCTTTCTTCGTACGAACAATAACTGCTTTCGAAACAACACCTTTTTTAACATTGCCGCTAGGCATCGCATCTTTCACAGTAACGACAACTTGGTCACCTACTGATGCATATCGACGGCGGGTACCACCCAACACGCGTATTACGAGCACTTCTTTTGCTCCGCTGTTGTCTGCAACCTTTAGTCTGGATTCGGTCTGTATCATATCCTCTAATCTTTATTCGATTATTTCGCTTTTTCAATTACCTCAACCATTCTCCAGCGCTTAAGCTTGCTCATTGGTCGTGTTTCCATGATTTTCACCACGTCACCTATTCCGCATTCTCCCGTTTCATCGTGAGCCATGAATTTCTTCGTTTGCTTCACAAATTTTCCGTATTTCGGGTGCATAATTTTCATTTCAACTGCAACCACGATGCTTTTGTCCATCTTGTTAGATGTAACAGTACCGGTTCTTTCTTTTCTTAGATTCCTTTCCATTGCTTGAGTAGGATTAACGGTTGTTTTTCATTTCATTCATAACCGTGTGAATTCGCGCAATTTCGCGGCGTTTCCCACGCAAAACCATTGGGTTTTCTGTTCCTGCTACTGTGTGGTTAAACGACATTTTTGCAAGTTCTGCTTTTTTCTCCATGACTTGAGCATTCAAGTCTTCAATGGTCATGTTTCTGTAATCTGATGCTTTCATGTTCTTATTCGGTATAATCTGGACGAACAATAAATTTAGTGCGGCAAGGTAATTTTTGTGCTGCCAATCTTAGGGCCTCTTGAGCGGTTTCCAAAGAAACTCCTTCTGCTTCGAAAAGGATTCTACCTGGTTTAACTACTGCTACCCAATGGTCTGGGGCTCCTTTACCTTTACCCATACGTACCTCAGCTGGCTTGGCTGTGATAGGCTTATCTGGAAAAATACGAATCCATACTTTACCCTCACGCTTCATGAAACGTGTCAAAGCCACACGTGCTGCTTCTAGTTGGCGTGACGTGATGAATCCCTCGTCCATGGTTTTGATAGCGAAGCTACCGAAAGCCAATTGCGATCCTCTGTAGGCAATTCCTTTGATCTTGCCTTTCTGCTGCTTTCTATATTTGGTCCTTTTGGGCTGTAACATAATCGTAATGTTTTAATATTATCTTCTTCCTCCGCGGCGATCGTTTCCACCACCACCACCGGCGTTAGCTGGGCGCTTTTGTTGTTGAGCAGCTTGTCCGAAGTTTGGAGAAAGATCACGCTTTCCGAAAACTTCACCACGACAAATCCACACTTTCAAACCAATACGACCGTAGCTAGTGTGAGCTTCTGCATTATGGTAATCGATATCTGCGCGAAGTGTATGCAAAGGTGTACGTCCTTCTTTGTAAGTTTCGCTTCTCGCAATCTCAGCACCATTTACACGACCAGAGATTGTTACCTTGATACCTTCTGCACCCAACTTCATTGCTGAACTGATAGCCATTTTAGTCGCTCTTCTGTAAGAGATACGCCCTTCAATCTGACGACAGATACCTTCAGCTACTAAACGAGCATCGATTTCTGGACGTTTGATTTCAAAGATGTTGATTTGGGCGTCCTTTCCAGTCAGCTTCTTCAACTCTTCTTTCAACTTATCTACTTCAGAACCTTGTTTTCCGATGATTACACCAGGACGAGCTGTATTGATAGTAACAGTTACTAACTTAAGCGTTCGCTCGATAATAATTTTCGATACAGACGCTTTCTTCAAACGCGCCATCAAGTATTTGCGGATTTTATCGTCTTCAACGATTTTTTCTCCGTAGCTTTTTCCACCAAACCAATTGCTGTCCCATCCTTTGATGAAACCTAAACGGAGGCCTATTGGATTACACTTTTGTCCCATTTGTTTTGTCTCTTTTAATTATTTTTTATCGAGAATTATTGTCACGTGGTTGCTACGCTTACGTATGCGGTGAGCTCTACCTTGAGGAGCTGGGCTGATTCTTTTCAAAGTGCGAGAAACGTCTACACGTATTTCTTTCACGATTACATTTGATTCAACAATATCGCTTCCTTCATTTTTAGCTTGCCAGTTTGCAATAGCAGAGCGTAAAAGTTTTTCCAAAGGCATTGCACTTACTGTGCGGGTGAACTTTAAAATATTCAAAGCAGCACCTACTTCTTTTCCACGAATAATGTCTGCAACCAATCGCATTTTACGCGGTGATGTCGGATGATCATTCAATTTAGCGATGGCAGTTTTTTTCATCTGCTCTTTTATCGCGTTGGCCATTTCTCTTTTGCGAGCTCCCATAGTTTTTTTGTGTTTATCGGGATTGTTCGTTATTTTCTATTTCCACCGTGTCCACGGAATGTACGTGTTGGAGAAAACTCTCCAAGTTTGTGTCCAACCATGTTCTCTGTAACATATACAGGAATGAATTGCTTACCATTGTGCACTGCAAACGTCAAACCTACAAACTGAGGTGTGATGGTTGAAGCTCGGCTCCATGTTTTGATAACGCCTTTTTTTGCGTTTTCTTGGGCATCGTCTACGCGCATTTGAAGCTTGTAGTGTACAAAAGGTGGTTTTTTTAGTGACCTAGCCATTTCTCAATTATTTCTTTCTACGTTCAATTATAAATTTACTTGACGGCTTTTTGCTCTTGCGCGTCTTTAATCCTTTAGCAGGCGTTCCTTTGCGTGATCTTGGGATACCTCCAGACTGACGTCCTTCACCACCACCCATTGGGTGATCCACAGGATTCATTGCTACACCACGAACACGTGGACGACGACCTAACCAACGGCTTCTTCCTGCCTTACCTGAGCGAGTCAAGTTATGCTCTCCGTTTGAAACAGTTCCAATCGTAGCAATACATTTCGCTAAAACCTTACGTGTTTCACCTGAAGGAAGCGTAATGATAGCATACTCACCGTCACGAGCACTTAATTGTGCGTATGAACCAGCGCTTCTTGCCATCGACCCACCTTTACCTGGACGCAATTCTATGTTGTGAATAACTGTTCCCAAGGGAATTTCACTCAATGTCATTGCATTTCCCATTTCGGGTGCGCTTCCTGTTCCGCTTGAAAGCTTCATACCAACCGTTAAACCCGAAGGTGAAATGATGTAGCGCTTTTCTCCATCAGCGTACTCCACTAGTGCAATACGTGCTGAACGGTTTGGATCGTATTCGATTGTCATTACAGTACACTCGATACCGTGCTTGTCTCTTTTGAAGTCGATAAGACGGTAGTTACGTTTGTGACCACCACCAATCATGCGCATGGTGCGCTTTCCTTGGTTGTTACGTCCACCAGTCTTCTTTAATGTTACCACTAAAGGCTTGTATGGACGGTCGGTCGTCAACTCTTCGAAAGTGGAGGCCACTTTGAAGCGAGTACCTGGAGTTACCGGATTTAATTTCTTAATGCCCATTTCCTCTTCTGTTAGATGTTAGAATAAAAATCAATTGTCTCACCAGCAGCCAACTTCACGATAGCTTTCTTGTAGCTTGCGCTTCTTCCTGAAACAACTCCTGCCTTTGTGTTACGGTATTTTGTCTTTCCGTCGTAACGAAGGGTGTTGATTTGCATAACTGTCACACCGTAGTTTTTCTCGATCGCTTTTTTGATTTCAATCTTATTAGCGGTCAATGCTACCACGAAGCCGTACTTGCCCTGCTTTTCTTGGATTCCGGTCATTTTCTCCGTAACCAATGGTCGAATAAGTATTTCGCTCATGACAGTTATTTTTTAAGAATGTTAGTTACCATTTCGTGTGCGTTGCCTACGAAAACAATTTGATGGCTGCTCATAATGTCATATGTATTCACCATGCTCGCGATTTGTACGTTAGCGCCCTGAATGTTACGCGAGCTCAAATAAAGGCTATCGTTTCTTTCTGGGATAAGGATAAGAGATTTACGACTGTTTAAAGCGAGATTCTTTAATACATTCAAAAATTCGCTTGTCTTTGGTTTATCAAAAGATAAAGCATCAACCAACATAATTCCGTTTTCCTTTGCCTTGTAGCTTAAAGCTGAAGCGCGAGCCAAACGTGTTGTGCTTCTGTTCACTTTGATATCGTATGCTCTTGGACGTGGACCGAATACGCTACCTCCTTGACGGAACAAAGGATTCTTTGCACTACCCTTACGAGCACCACCAGTACCTTTTTGCTTGTGTAATTTCTTCGTAGAACCGTGAATCTCACCTCTGTGCTTAGTCTTGTGCGTTCCAGTGCGTTGAGCAGCTAGATAACGTTTTACGTCTAAGTAAATCGCGTGATCATTCGGTTCGATTCCGAATACTTCTGCGTCAAGTTCAACGGAGCTTCCCGTCTTTTGACCTTGTATGTTGAATATATCCAGTTTCATGTTACTTAATGATATATACGGTTGAACCATTGTAGCCTGGGATTGCGCCTTTAACAAGAATCAAATTCTCGTCAGCCAATACCTTAAGAACCTCTAAGTTTTGCAGTGTGCGTTGGTTTCCACCTGTTCGACCTGCCATGCGCATTCCCTTGAATACACGTGATGGGTCAGAAGACGCTCCTAACGATCCTGGTGCACGTAGACGGTTGTGTTGACCGTGTGTGCTTTCTCCTACTCCACTGAAACCGTGGCGCTTCACAACACCTTGGAATCCTTTTCCTTTCGATGTTCCGATCACATCTACGTTCTCTCCTTCGGCGAATAAGTCAGTGATTGTTACAACATCACCTAAGTTCTTTTCTGTTGCGAAGTCTTGGAACTCAGCGATAAAACGCTTTGGAGTTGTTCCAGCCTTTTTGAAGTGACCTTGCATTGGCTTAGAAGTGTTTTTCTCCTTCTTTTCGCCGTATGCTAGCTGAACAGCGGTATAGCCATCCTTTTCCAAGGTTCTTACTTGGGTCACTACACATGGACCAGCTTCTATCACTGTGCATGGGATATTTTTCCCAGCGGCACTGTAGACGCTAGTCATACCGATTTTTTTACCAATTATGCCTGGCATGTGTTTGTGTATTTAATTGTTAAACTTTGATTTCTACTTCCACTCCGCTAGGTAATTCTAGCTTCATCAATGCATCTACAGTTTTCGATGAAGAGCTGTAAATGTCTAACAAACGCTTGTACGAATTCAATTCGAACTGCTCACGCGCTTTCTTGTTCACGTGCGGTGAACGAAGCACTGTGTAAATGCGCTTGTGTGTTGGCAACGGAATTGGTCCGTTTACAACTGCCCCAGTCGACTTCACAGTCTTCACAATTTTCTCAGCAGACTTATCTACTAAGTTGTGATCGTAGGACTTTAATTTGATTCTAATCTTCTGAGACATGTAGGTTCTATATATTATGCGTTTTTGCCTTTTGCTTTTGCGATTACTACTTCAGCCACGTTGTTCGGAGCTGGTGCGTAATTATTGAATTCCATTGAAGAAGTTGCACGACCTGAGGTGATGGTACGTAAGTCAGTTACATATCCGAACATCTCCGAAAGAGGCACTTTACCACTGATTACAGTTGCCCCGCTACGCTCACTTGTTCCTTCAATCATACCACGGCGCTTGTTCAAGTCACCAATTACATCACCCATGTTTTCAGATGGAGTAACAATTTCAAGTTTCATGATCGGCTCAAGGATGATAGGCTTACATTTCGGTGCTGCTTCGCGGAATGCCATCTTAGCACACAATTCAAATGAAAGTGCATCCGAGTCGACTGCGTGAAAAGATCCATCATTCAACTCAACTCTCATTGTGTCGATGTTGTATCCGGCCAATACACCGTTGATCATTGCTTCCTTAAATCCTTTTTCAATAGAAGGGATAAATTCGCGAGGAATGTTACCGCCTTTAATGTTATTTACGAAAACCAATCCTGTTTTCTCTGCGTCGTCGTTTGGTCCGATATTGATAACAATATCCGCGAACTTACCACGACCACCTGATTGCTTCTTGAATACTTCTCTGTGATTTGAAGCAAATGTGATAGCCTCTTTGTAAGATACTTGAGGTGCACCTTGGTTACACTCAACTTTAAACTCACGACGAAGACGATCAATGATAATCTCCAAGTGTAACTCACCCATACCTGAGATCACTGTTTGACCAGTCTCATCGTCTGTTCGCACGCGGAATGTTGGATCCTCTTCAGCTAATTTAGCCAAGGCCATACCTAACTTATCACTGTCAGCTTGAGTCTTTGGCTCAATCGCTAAACCAATTACGGGCTCAGGGAATACCATTGACTCAAGAACGATTGGGTGCTTTTCATCACACAACGTGTCTCCAGTTTTAATATCTTTAAATCCTACTACTGCTCCAATATCTCCAGCACCTAAAACATCAATTGGATTCTGCTTGTTCGCGTGCATTTGGAAGATACGTGAGATACGCTCTTTGTTTCCGCTACGTGCATTCAAGATATAAGAACCTGCATCTAATTTTCCACTATAGGCACGAGTAAATGCTAAACGTCCTACGAATGGGTCGGTAGCAATTTTGAAAGCCAAACCTGCGAACGGCTCATCTAAAGATGGACGACGGGTAAGTTCTTCTCCAGTATCAGGGTGAGTACCCGTAATGCTTTCCTTATCTAGAGGTGATGGCATTAACTCCATAACCAAATCCAACATGGTTTGAACTCCTTTGTTCTTGAAAGAAGATCCACAAACCATTGGAACAATTTTCATATCAATTACAGCCTTACGAAGTGCATCAAGAATTTCACGCTCTGTAATACTGTTCGGATCTTCGAAGAATTTCTCCATTAAAGACTCGTCATAATCTGCAACTGCTTCTAGAAGTTTCTCGCGATATTCTAAAGCCTCATCCATCATGTCAGCTGGAATATCTACCTCTTGGTAAGTCATTCCTTTGTCATGCTCGTTCCAAACCATTCCACGGAAGTTGATCAAATCAACAACACCAGTGAAATCATCTTCAGCACCTATAGGTAATTGCAATGGAACTGCATTGCTTCCCAACATCTCTCTAACTTGCTTAACCACGTTTAAGAAGTCAGCCCCTTGACGGTCCATTTTGTTTACGAAACCGATACGAGCCACATTGTAGTTGTTAGCCAAACGCCAGTTAGTTTCTGACTGAGGCTCTACTCCATCTACTGCCGAAAACAAAAACACCAATCCATCTAATACACGCAATGAACGATTTACCTCAACGGTAAAGTCAACGTGACCAGGAGTATCAATGATATTAATGTGATAAGATTGTTCGCGGTACATCCAACTAACAGTGGTAGCTGCTGAGGTAATGGTTATACCACGCTCCTGCTCTTGCGCCATCCAGTCCATTGTAGCCGCACCATCGTGAACTTCCCCAATCTTGTGATTTACACCAGCATAATATAGGATACGCTCGGTAGTCGTTGTCTTACCCGCATCAATGTGGGCAGCAATTCCAATATTTCTTGTATATAAAAGGTCGCGTGACATACTTTTTCTTCTTTACTTAATTAGAAACGGAAATGTGAGAATGCTTTATTTGCTTCTGCCATTCTGTGAACATCTTCCTTCTTTTTGAAAGCTGAACCTTCACCTTTTGACGCTGCTACGATTTCGTTAGCTAATTTCTCAGCCATGCTCTTCTCGTTTCTCTTGCGAGAATATCCAATTAACCATTTCATTGCCATTGAATTCTTACGATCTTCACGGATTGGTGAAGGAATCTGGAAAGTTGCTCCACCTACACGGCGGCTTCTAACCTCAACTGCTGGAGTTACGTTCTCTAACGCTTTCTTCCAAATTTCTAATCCATCCTCACTAGTTTTAGTAGCTACGCGATCAAGTGCATCATAAAAAATAGAAAAGGCTACCCCTTTCTTTCCTTGAAGCATTAAATTATTAACGAACTTCGTTACATTAACCTCGTTGAACTTCGGATCTGGAAGTACCGCAATTTTTTTGGCTTTTCTTCTTCTCATTGCAAAATATTCTTAATGCGATTATTTTTTAACTTTTGGACGCTTCGTACCGTACTTAGATCTTCTTTGACCACGACCGTTTACACCGGCTGTATCCAATGCTCCACGCACGATGTGGTAACGAACACCTGGCAAATCTTTCACACGACCACCACGAACCAATACAATACTGTGCTCTTGTAGGTTGTGTCCTTCGCCACCGATATAAGCGATGATCTCAAAACCATTCGTTAAACGAACCTTAGCAACCTTGCGTAATGCTGAGTTTGGTTTCTTAGGAGTAGTGGTGTACACTTTAGTACAAACCCCACGACGCTGCGGACATGAGGTTAAGGCAGCTGATTTACTGCGATAGGTCTTTGGTGTGCGACCCTTTTTGATTAACTGTTGAACTGTTGGCATTGTTATAAAAGTTCCTTTATTTTACTATTTTTAATACGAGTACACGACTCGGAAAATTAGGGGTGCAAATGTACATCACGATTTGATATTCACAAGCACTAATTTCAATTTCTTTTTAAAAAAATCAAATTCACCTTGTAATTCATTGATTTTCAACTTAAAAAATATGAGCCGAGGACCATTTTTTTTTCGATATAAACCTCTGCACACCCCATTTCTTCATTTTTTCTCGTCTGTGAAGCCATTAATCGTTGAAAAAAGCCAGTACACTTTCCACAATAAAATCGAGTTCCTCTGAAGTCATTTCTGTATGAATCGGTAACGACAAAACTTCACTTGACAATCGTTCGCTGATGGGCATTGACCCTTTTGGATAACGCCTATTCTCAAAGGCTTTTTGAAAATGCAATGGAAGCGGGTAATAGATCATACTCGGCACTCCTTTCTTTTCCAAATGAGATCTTAATGCATCTCTCTGCCCGTTTAAAACACGCAATGTATACTGATGAAAAACATGTGTCCCTTCCTTGATTCTTTTCGGCGTAGAAAGACCGGCTACCTGAAGGGCATTGTCATAGAAATTCGCAACGGATCTGCGAGCTTCCGCATATTCATTCAGGCGCTTAAGCTTGATGTCCAATACTGCTGCTTGCATTGTATCCAAGCGAGAATTCACTCCAATAACATCGTGATAATAACGAACTTTTTGTCCGTGATTCGCAATCATTCGCAAATTAGCTGCAAGTTCGTCACTGTTGGTGAACAACGCCCCTCCATCCCCGAAACAACCCAAGTTTTTTGACGGGAAAAAGCTTGTGCAACCAATATCTCCAATTGTCCCAAGGCATTTCGTTTCTCCTGAATTCATTGTGTAGGATGCGCCTAAAGCTTGAGCCGTGTCTTCAATGACAAATAAATTATGCTTTTTGGCTATGTCCAGGATGGCGTTCATATCTGCTCCCTGTCCGAACAAATGCACTGGAACAATAGCCTTTGTCTTCGGTGTAATAGCCTTTTCAATTTCAGCTGGATCAATCGTGAAATCGATTTCACTTACTTCCACTAAAACAGGAACCAAGCCCAATAGCGCCATTACTTCCGCGGTGGCCACATAGGTAAATGAAGCAGTTATCACTTCATCGCCCGGCTTTAATCCCAATCCCATCATTGCAATTTGCAATGCATCTGTCCCATTTGCGCAAGGAATGACGTGCTTCACATTTAGATAACTTTCTAAATTAGTTTGAAACGTCTTCACCTCTGCTCCATTGATAAAGTTCGCGTTTGTCATAACATTAATAACCGCTGCGTCTACCTCTTCCTTGATCTTCAAGTATTGTTTCTTGAGATCGACCATTTGAATATTCACTGACATGTATTGAAATTTAAGGGCAACAAAATTAAGCTTTAGTTTCCAATGAATAACATTTACTTTCGCAATATGAAGAAACTAACTCTCCTTGCATTTCTGCAATTGGCATGCTTCTTTTCGTTTGGGCAATGGCAAGTGCGTGACTCTTCACTTTTCAATCCGCATGTAACAGTGGGTTACGGATACTCCACTCCTGGAGGAGACTTAGCTAATAGGTTCGGTAATAATGGAAGCCTTGAGGTGGGATTCCATGTGAAAGACAAAAAGAATTGGTACTACGGCGTTCAGTTCAACTACCTATTTGGAAATAAGGTTCATGAGCCGAATTTGCTGAGTAATCTGCTTACCTCGCGTGGTGAGATTCTTGACGAACAGGGGCAAATTGCAACAATGTTCATCCAAGAAAGAGGATTCAATGTCTTTTTGCAAGGTGGAAAATTGTTTCCAATCATTGGTCCTAATCTAAACTCAGGCCTATTGATTACCGCCGGCGTCGGATTAATTCAACATAAAATAAGGCTTGAGCATCAGGAAGCTAAAATTACACAGCTTGAGGGAGATTATTTAAAAGGATATGACCGATTAACGAATGGACTTTCGGTAAATCAGTTTATTGGTTACTATCATTTAAGTAACAACAGACTCATTAATTTTTACATCGGGGCTCAAGCAACTGAAGGATTTACCCAGAGCAGAAGAGAATGGAATTTCGATACGCAAACACAGGACACTGACAAGCGATTGGATATGCTTTTTGGCATACGTGCAGGGTGGATTTTGAACTTGTATCAGCGCGCACCAAACGACTTCTATATCTATTAACATGTTTCGATTTATTTATTCTATTTTTTGGCAAATCGCTGAAGTTTTTCTTCCATTTGCTGGGCTATTCAATAAGAAAATTCGAACAGGAAATACCGGAAGAAAAAATACAATTTCTTCATTAAACAAATGGCGTAATTCCATTCCGATTGAAGCAGAAGTGATTTGGTTTCATTGCGCCTCTTTGGGCGAATTCGAACAGGGGCGGCCCGTGATGGAAGCTCTTAAAAAACGATATGCAAATTCAGTGGTTGCGCTTACTTTTTTTTCTCCTTCTGGATACGAAGTGCGGAAGAATTATTCAGGTGCAGATTGGATTGGATATCTTCCACTTGACACCTTTTTCAACGCTCGTAAATTTGTTAAAATCCTTCGTCCTAAACAAGCCTTTTTTGTGAAGTATGAATTTTGGTTGAACTATTTCCTTCAACTTAAAAATAACAAAACGAAACTCTTTTGCATTTCAGTTATTCTTCGCGAGGAGCAACGCTTTTTCAAATGGCATGGATTTGTCTGGAAGGCCACATTGAGAGCGGTTACACACTTCTTCGTTCAGAATAAAAGCACCCTTCAATTATTAGAAAAAATTAAGTTTAATAATGTCACGCTTTCAGGCGATACTCGCTTCGACCGTGTGATGGAAATTGCAAATTCGCCTTATGAACTACCCTGGATTTCTTCATTCAAAAAAAATAATTTTCTTGTTGTTATAGGATCTAGCTACACCGAAGAAGAATCACTTATTGTTATGCTTCTTTCGCGCGTGAGTGACTTGAAAATTTGCATTGTACCGCACGAAATTCATGCGACTCGAATTCAAGAATCTTTGGCGCGTTTTGAAAAGTTTGGAGTGGTCCTACTCTCTACCTTTCAACCAGAAAACAACAATGAAGCGCGTGTGCTTATTGTTGACTCAATTGGAATGCTTTCTTACATATACGCAGAAGCAAATGCTGTTGTGCTAGGTGGCGGTTTTGGTAAAGGTTTGCATA
>CAMCUG010000007.1 GCA_945878835.1 Chryseobacterium gleum
TTTATGAAAACCAAAACCAAAGCTAGCGCGCCTAAGGCCGCTAAAAAAGCTGCCGCTCCTAAGAAAGCCGCTGCTACAAAAGCTGCCGCTCCTAAGAAAGCTGCCGCTCCAAAAAAAGCTGCTGCTCCTAAGAAGGCTGCTGCTAAAAAGGCTGCTCCGAAGAAGGCTGCTGCTAAAAAGGCTGCTCCTAAGAAGGCTGCTACTAAAAAAGTTGCTCCTAAGAAGGCTGCTGCTAAAAAAGCTGCTCCGAAGAAGGCTGCTGCTAAAAAAGCTGCTCCGAAGAAGGCTGCTGCTAAAAAGGCTGCTCCTAAGAAAGCTGCGAAGAAGAAATAATTTTCTACTTCAAACTATTAAAAAAGCCGTTTCTTGCGAGACGGCTTTTTTATTGCAATAAAGTTTCAATATGATTAATTCACATGCATAAGTATAGGAAGGTGATCGCTATATCCACCTTTGTATGAATCTCCTACATATGCTCGAGCTGGCGACTTCACTCCATCTTTTGATGTGTAGTAAAGAAAGTCATACGACACGACCTCAAAAGCGTTTGCACTCACACACTTATTATCGAACATGCCATAACTCACCATAAACTGATCCAACGGACTCCACTCTCCTTTGTAAAAATGTGTCCCCTTTTTCAACGCTTCGAAATCCGACATCATATTAAATAAAACCGAATGTTCATTCGATACACCCGCTTGTAAAACATCGTGAACACTTTTGTTCGAAGGGAAATCATTGAAGTCTCCCATACAAATAATATTAGTATTCGGATTCACTGAAAGAATCTGATCAACTTCCTTTCTTAGAACACTTGCTGCTTTGATCCTGTGCATCTCAGATTCATCTTGACCGCCTCTGCGCGAAGGCCAGTGGTTCACAAACAATTGATAATCTTCATTTCCCACTTTAACAGCAACTTTAAGAATATCGCGTGTATTCGGATCCGTTACACTTTCCAACACAACTGGAATAGCTCTACTTCCAATTACATTTACTCTATTGGAATCGTAGATCAACGCGACATCAATTCCGCGTTCATCGGGACCTTCAAACCAAACAACTTTATATCCTTTTCCTTTCAAATGAGAAGTGTTCACCAAATCATTTAACACGGTTCCGTTTTCCACTTCAATTAACCCAACGACGGCTGGGAAGTTTGCCCCCCTATTCGTTATGGCATCAACAGTATGTTTCAAATGCTCATAATACTTGGCTGTGTTCCATTGTAATTTTCCTGAAGGTGTAAAATCTTCGTCAGCCTTATTTGGATCATCAATCGTATCGAACAAATTTTCGACGTTGTAACTCATTAAGTCAAACGCGACTTTGTTTTGCGCTTCAGCATAATCGTTAGTACTTGGTTTTGTCGATTGACAGGCCACTAACGCGACCATGATGATTAACACACCTAATTTTTTCATAACTCAAAAGTAGAACAGAACAATTCTACTTCCACCTACTCTATTTTTGTTTAAATGAAATTTAACGGAAACATATTTTTCGGAAGTATAACTTGTCTCTTCCTGCTTGTCTCTTGCGGAACAGAACACGCGGACAATAAAAATGTTTTCTGTTACAACGAAAGCAACGGCATAACATCGCTCGACCCGGCTTTTGCTCGCGATCTTGAAATCATGTGGGCCACCAATCAACTGTTCGACGGATTGGTTGAATTGAACGACTCCCTTCAGATTACCCCTTCAGTGTCAGAATCCTTTTCAATTTCCGACGACTTGCTTACCTACACCTTTTTCCTTCGCCGCGACGTATACTTTCACAACAACTCTTGCTTCCCTAATGAACAAGGGCGGAAAGTTGTGGCTTCCGATGTGGTTTATTCCTTCAATAGAATTTTAGATAACCAAGTCGCCTCCCCGGGCAAATGGATCTTCGAAAAAGTTTCTGATAGTGGATTCTCTGCTCCGAACGATTCCATCTTCATTATTCAATTGAAGGAACCCTTCTCTCCATTTCTCGGATTGCTCACCACACAATACGCGAATATTGTTCCGCATGAGGCTGTTGAAATGTATGGTTCAGACTTCCGCAATCATCCGATCGGATGCGGTCCCTTTCAATTTGCATTCTGGTATGAAAACGTAGCGCTCGTCTTTCATAAAAACCCGAATTACTATTTGAAAGATGAACTTGGAAATGCACTTCCTTATCTAGACGCCGTGAAAATAGATTTTGTAAAAGACATGTCCGCGGAGTACCAGGGTCTATTGCAAGGAAAATACGATTTCATGAGTGGCATTCACAATGCATTCAAAGATGAATTACTCGATCCGAATGGACACCTCTCAACTGCTTACACTTCGCAATTGTATTTGCAAAAAACACCTTTCATAAAAACAGATTACTTAGGTTTTGTTGTGGACCCTTCTCTTCAATCAAATAAAGCCTTGCTCGATCCTCGTGTAAGAATGGCCCTCCACCTTTCCTTAAATAAAAAAGACATGGTGAAGCATTTGCGCAACAATACAGTCATTCCCGCTGACTTCGGATTCTGCTCTCCAGCTGCAGCAAAAAACTTAAACACCGAACAACTCATTGCCTTCAACAAAAAACAAGCGCTCGATTTATTGGCAGAAGCTGGATTTCCAAATGGCAAAAATCTTCCAACAATAGTCCTAAGCACCACAAGCGATTATGCCGACCTTATGGAATACATTCAACACGAATGGCAGCAATTGGGTATCCCATGTGAGATACAACAATTGCAAGGAGCAGCATTCCGAGATCAGGCCTCTAAATGTCAGCTTTCAGTTTTTCGAAAAAGTTGGTTGGCCGATTACGCACATCCTGAAAACTTCTATTCAGTCTTTACTAATTCAAGATTTGCACCGAATGGTCCGAATTACACACACTTCCATAACAGTGAATATGAAAAAACTTATTCTAAATTAGGAAGGACAAATTCTACCGATAGCACCCTCGTTTACAGCAAAAAACTTGAAGCTATGTTGAATGAAGAGACGCCAGTTATTCCATTGTATTACGACCAAGTCATGCACTTCATTCGTTCGAACATCAAGAACTTCCCAACGAATTCAGTGAACATGCTCGATTTGCGTCGAGTGAAAAAAGAATAAAAGAAAAGGTTAACTTCGCTTAACGAAAGAGCGCCGTGTTAAAAATAGATACCCACACCCACATCATGCCCGACCACTTACCCAATTGGAGTAAGGAGTTCGGCTATGGAAAATTCATTCATCTAGACCATCACAGAACTGGCTTTGCACGAATGATGCAAGGCGATCAGTTCTTCCGTGAAATTGAATCGAATTGTTGGGATCCCGTTTTACGCATCGATGAATACGCAAAACACAAAACGCAAGTTCAAGTCGTTTGCACCATTCCTGTTTTGTTTTCGTATTGGGCAAAGCCCGAACACACACGCAAAGTTTCTGAGTTTCTAAACGATCACATTGCAATGATTGTGGAAGAGCATCCGAAAAACTATGTGGGTTTGGCTACACTTCCCATGAATGATATTCCAATGGCTCTCGGTGAATTGGAACGCGCAAAGAAAATTGGATTTCGTGGAATTCAAATTGGTTCGAACATCAATGGAACGAATCTCAGCGATGAGAAATTCCTTCCCTTGTGGAAAGCCTGCGAAGAACTAAGCATGTGTGTGATGGTTCACCCGTGGGAAATGATGGGTGAAAACGATATGAAAAAATACTGGCTTCCGTGGTTGGTTGGAATGCCTGCGGAAACATCTCGTGCTGTCTGCTCGCTAATCTTTTCCGGTGTTATTGAAAAATTCCCGAAGCTGCGCTTTTTGTTTGCGCATGCGGGTGGTTCATTCATTCCAACATTGGGCAGAATTGAGCACGGATTCAATTGCAGACCTGATTTAGTTGCGCTTGACAACAACGTTGCGCCAAGTCATTATTTAAATAAATTTTGGATCGATAGCGCAACGCACGATTCCGATTTGCTTCGTTACATTATGACGAAACAGTCTACGAAAAAAATTGCATTAGGAACCGACTACCCTTTTCCGCTGGGCGATTTGCACATTGGGCAATTCATTGAAGATATGCAGTTGGAGCAAGCGGATTTAGATAACATCATGCACGTCTCGGCACTTGAATGGCTCGACCTTCCGAAAAGCATGTTCTAATTGAACGCCTTTTTATAGACCGTTTCATTTCCACATTTGTCTTTCACCACTAACAAAAATTCATGGGTTAATTCATTCGCTACTGATATTGGTAGCTCCACCCAAACCGCGTTATTCTTCGCGTCGTATTCATAATACAACCATTGTCCATCGAGTTGCGGACGAATGCTTTCAATGCCGCTTAACACATCGCTCACTCTGAACTTCACACTTCCAACTAAATCAGATTCAGGAAAAATTTGTTCTGCAAATTCAACAACAGGTGCATCCCAATCCGAAGCATAGCTGAATGTTCCAAGCGAAGAAGTGCTTGCCACAATGGCATTTCCTTCCACACTTCCACCAATAGATTTTCTTTTTGAATTATTTCCATGGAGCACAACCACCTTCTTCCGTTGCTCAGGTGTCAGTTCATTCAAACTGAATTGAATTTTTACGGGAGAAAACAAAGCAATTCCTTCATGTCCAATTTCTATAACTGGAGGCATGATTGAGTCGAACATCGGTTCGAGCAAACGAAGCTCCGTATCGTCGTACAACGATTCTTTTTGAAAGGTGATTTTTCCCGAGCGCGTCGGAATTACTTTTTCGACTCCCGCAATCACTGAAATGGTATTCGCATATTTCGGCGCCTTGGGCAAAACAGCCTGAACAAATCCTACGGCTGTAGCAACATTCCCTCTCCAATCTTCGGTTTCGAAGCGAATACTATGTATTAAGGAATCTGAAATTTCAACTGGAAGTGCGAACGTATTTACTTCCTCTCTCAATGGTGTTTGCTTCGGAACAGAGCAGCGATACCATTGACCCGGTTTCGACTTGTAAATTCCGAACGGAACAAATCCGTTCACGGCTTTTGATGTGTTGAAATTCACCGACCGAATTTCCATTCGGTAAAACAAACTTCCATCCACGAAAACGCGCAAAGTTTTCACTCCACAGTCACCGCTTCCCGTTAAATAACGATCAACGATTGACACAGCGACTTCCAATTTTCCGATTTCTATTTCAAGTGGAAGCGTATCAGACGCTCCTCTTCCAGTTACAAAATGTCCGATTAATGGAAGTTCACTCGGACTAATTTCACTTGCGCCATACCCAGACCACGCGCTGAACGATTCAAATACAGGAGCGAGTGTATCGCGCACGGACAATCCAAATCGAATAGGGTCGAGACAATGTTCTGTTCTACTGTCGCGCACTTCAAAATGCAAATGTGGACCACCACTTCCACCCGAATTACCACTCCACGCAATGTGTTGTCCGCGCTTCAATGGAATTTGTCCTTCCTTCAAATACCAATCTACTTCGTAAGATTCTTTTAATTTATGTTGAAGGCGAAGCAAAGAATCTATTTCCTGATTGAATTTTTGCAAGTGGGCATATACCGTAACGTACCCTTCCTGATGAGTCACATAAATGGCCTTCCCGTATCCAAAAGGGGAAATTTTAATTCTGGAAACATATCCGTCGGCTGCGCAATAAACCGGCAAACCTTCGCGCTGTTCGGTGCGCAAATCCATGCCCGAATGGAAGTGATTCGAGCGAATTTCAGCGAAGGAACCTGCGAGCTCCAAGGGTATGTCTAAAGGCGAACTGCATGTCCATTTTTGTCCCTGTGCAAAAGTCGCAGAAAGCAAAAAAAGGAGAATCAATAATCGACTCGAATTCAAATTGCTGAAAACCATACTGCAAAGTGCACAGAAAAAGCCAACGATGCGATTCGCGGGGGTTATTTTATTCACAGGCCTTGAGGAAAAAAAGCGAGGCGCCTTGGGTTCTTTTTGATTAACTTTGCAGTGCTTGAACAAAAGCTATACGTATTTATGGAATCGGCTCAACACTTTGAAACACTAGCGGCAAAAATTCACGAATTGGGTGAAGCCAAGCACAATGCTGAAACCGCACTGGCTAAAGTGAATGAAGAATTGGCATCCGTTTATAGAATAAACAAGGGGCTGCAATCACAGATTGAAGACTTAAATGTTAAGATAGAAGAGTTAGAAGCAAACCAATCGTTGAGGAATGAAACACAAATAGATCATGTTCATTCCACTAAGCAGAGAATCAACGCGTTGGTAAAAGAGATAGACGAATGTCTTTTACTATTAAACAAATAGTGGAACAATGAGCGAATTAACCTTACAAATAACCATTGCTGGTAAAAATTACCCTCTCTCGGTGAAAGCTTCTGAAGAAGCTACAATCCGCAAAGCAGAGTTGCAATTGGAAGAGGCCGTTTCGATGTTTCAAAAAAACTATTCGGTAAAAGACAGAGGAGATTTACTAGCCATGGCGGCTTTACAAATCATAACTAAACTAAACAACACCCCACCTCAGGTTATCGAGAAAACCGTTGAGGTTGTGGTGGATAGGGAAGTCATTGTTGAGAAAGAAGTTACGATTGAAAAAGAAGCTGCCACACCCGATTATACAGAGCAATTCTCAGCATTAGAGAATCTCGTAAACGGATATTTGGCGAACTAGTCCACTATTCTCTTCCCCTCTGCTTTAGGAAACGGACCCGAACGTCCGCATGTGGAATACTAATACTTTATGTCGTATGGATGGCAGTGTATTGATTATTGTTTGCTCAATTACCGGAGTAATCAGTGGCTCTCTTCTTACCTACTTCGTTTTAAATGGTGCGTTAAAGTCTAAGAAAGACGGCATCATTGAAGAAGCGAAAAAAGAAGGAGAAGCCCTTAAAGAGAAAAAAATCCTTCAAGCCAAAGAGAAATTTTTGGAAATGAAGTCACAGCACGACCGTGAGGTTGGTGAGAAAAACAACAAAGTGAAACAAGCGGAAGACCGCACTAAGAATCGCGAACGCGAAATTTCACAACAACAAGAACAACTGAAGCGCAAAGAAAAAGAGGCCGATGCTCAAAAAGAAAACGCGACGAAGCTTATCGAATTGAATGAAAAGAAGTCTGCCGATTTAGAAAAATCATCACAAAAAATAATCGCTCAATTAGAAGACCTTTCTAAACTTTCTGCCGATGATGCGAGAGCACAATTGATGGAAATGTTGAAGGAAGATGCACGTAACGCTTGCGCATCTCAGATTCAAGGAATCGTGGATGAAGCGAAACTTAAAGCGAATCAAGAAGCGAAGAAAATTGTAATTCAAACCATTCAACGCACCGCTGTAGAGCACGCTGTTGAAAATAGCGTTTCAGTTTTCAATATTGAAAACGACGAAATCAAAGGACGTATCATTGGTCGTGAAGGACGTAACATTCGTGCGCTGGAAGCAGCTACCGGAGTTGAAATTATTGTAGACGACACACCAGAGGCGATTGTTCTTTCTTGTTTCGACCCAGTGCGTAGAGAGATTGCTCGTCTTTCTCTTCACCAATTGGTTACAGACGGTCGTATTCATCCGGCGCGTATTGAAGAGGTAGTTGCGAAGGTTAGCAAGAACATTGAAGAGGAGATTGTTGAAGTTGGAAAGCGCACCTGTATTGAAATGGGTATTCACGGTCTTCACAGCGAATTGGTTCGCATGGTTGGACGTATGAAATATCGTTCTTCTTATGGACAAAACTTATTGCAGCACAGCCGCGAAGTAGCCAACCTTTGTGCTACCATGGCAAGCGAATTGGGATTGAATCCGAAATCTGCGCGCAGAGCAGGATTGCTTCATGATATTGGAAAAGTTCCAGACACTGAAAGTGAATTGCCGCACGCAGTGTTGGGTATGAAGTTAGCAGAAAAATATGGTGAGAAGCCAGACGTATGCAACGCCATCGGAGCTCACCACGACGAGGTTGAAATGACGACGTTACTTTCTCCAATTATCCAAGTTTGCGATGCCATCTCAGGAGCTCGTCCTGGCGCTCGTCGCGAAGTGGTTGAAGCGTACATCCAGCGTTTACGCGATTTAGAGAATTTAGCTTTGGAATATCCTGGCGTATCTAAATCGTTCGCTATTCAAGCTGGACGCGAACTGCGTGTTATGGTTGAAGCTGATCACGTAACCGATGATCAAGCTGACGCATTGGCTATTTCATTGGCATCGCGCATTGAAACTGAAATGACATATCCTGGCCAAGTGCGTGTAACGGTTATCCGTGAAAAACGTGCTGTGGGAATTGCGAGATAATCTTTTGCATTAGACGAACAAAAACGCCCGCGAATGCGGGCGTTTTTTATTTCAATCAAAATTAATTCAACTTAACGCTTGCGCCAAGTCGGCAATAATATCTTCTGAGTTTTCAATTCCAACACTCAAACGAATCATTCCTTCGGTAATACCCATTCCAATTTTATCTACATCTGGAACATCTGCATGCGTCATAGAGAATGGGTGCTGGGCCAAGCTCTCGTTACTTCCTAAACTTACCGCCAACTTAATAAGTTTGCAATTGTCCAAAACACGGAACGCTTCCTCTTCGCCGCCGCGAACCGTAAAGCCAATCATGGCTCCAGGCGCTTTGCATTGCTCCTTGTATATTGCAATTTGTTGAGGTGAATTCGTCGGCAATCCCGGAAAAAAAACTTGCTCTATTTTCGGGTGATTCATTAAAAAATCAACAACATCAACGGCATTCTTCGTTTGTTGATCCATACGAATCTTCAAAGTCTCAATGCTACGAGTTAACAACCATGCTGTGTAAGGCGCAATCATATTTCCTAAAAACGTACGCAAAGTTTTAATTGCAGTAATATGCTCCCGCTTTCCAACAGTTACTCCTGCAATCAAATCACTGTGTCCGCTCAAATACTTTGTCGCACTGTAGCAAACCACGTCTGCTCCCCATTCCATGGGCTTCTGCCAAATAGGTCCCATGTATGTGTTGTCAACAGCGTATAAAACTTTGTTGCCTGAGGTGGCTTCAATTTTATTTCTAAACTCTTGAATAGCCTTTAGATCGAATAAGTGATTCGTCGGGTTGGCGGGTGTTTCTGTGAAGACCATTTTAACCCGACTTAATTTATTTTCAGCCTGAAGTCTATCGTACAATTCGTCTAACGAATCATTAGGGCCAAAAGATTCCCATTGAATTCCAAAATCAATGAGCACTTGATGAATAAAGTGGTGTGTTCCTCCATAAGTCGGATGGCTGCATACCAAAATATCTCCAGGACGCAAGTACGCTAACATGGTCGTAGCAATGGCACTCATGCCACTTTCGAAAGTTGCGGCTTCTTCAGCTCCTTCGTATAGAGCTAAACGCTCTTCCAAAATTTGAAGATTCGGATTGTTCAAGCGACTGTAGATTAGACCCAGCTGCTCGCCTTCATTCATGCTGTCTTTACCATAGGCCAACGCGAAAAATCGTTTCCCTTCAGCAGCGGTATTGAATACGAAAGTAGATGTTTGGAATATCGGCGGCTTCACCGATCCTTCGCTCCATTTCGGATTATAGCCGTGGCTCATCATCCATGACTCGGGGTGTTTCTTTTCCATTTGCCGAAAATACGAAATCTATGCGCTATATTTGAGCTTCGAAATGCGATTCGTACATCCCGAAATACTTTGGGCCCTTACAGCACTTGCCGTTCCGGTTCTTATTCACCTCTTTAATTTCCGTAGGTATAAGAAAATCGCCTTTTCAAATGTTTCCTTCCTCAAAGAAGTCAAATCCGAAACAACCAAATCTTCGAAGATTCGACACCTCATTATTCTTATCTGCCGACTTCTTGCTTTTGCCGCATTAATACTGGCTTTTGCTCAACCGTTCTTCCCAACTGCTTTGAGCGAGAAAATGAACGGTTCACGCGCAGTTAGCGTATATATAGACAACAGCTTGAGCATGCAAGGCCAGGCGGAAGGGGTTTCGTTTTTAGAGTCTTCCAAACAAAAAGCGAGTGCATTGGTGAGCTCGTTTTCCAGCAACGACCGGTTTCAAATTATTTCAAACAATTTCAAAGGAACCGACCAGCGATTACTTTCCAAAGATGAAGCGCTGCAGAGTATTCAAGATATTTCTTTCAGTCCCGAAACCAAACTACTGAGCGCTGTGTTCGACCGTCAACGAGACCTGCTGAAAAAATCAGCCGTCGACATTCGCTTGTACTATTGGATTTCCGATTTCCAACAAAACACGAGCGACATTCAAGACATTACAAATCCTCAGGATGCTCTTGTAACCGCTATTCCTGCAACGAAAGATGTACAAAGAAATATTTGCATCGACTCCATTTACTTCTCAACGCCGCAACGAATTTTAAATAACTCTGACACACTTTTGGTTGTTATTCAAAATCACAGTAATGAAGAGATGAGCAATGTTCCTCTGAGTGTTGAGCTCGACGGAATACAAAAAGCGGTAAGCGCCGTATCTCTTCCCGCACAAGGAATCTCAACTATTCCAATAGCATTTAGCACCACCCAAACTGGATTTCACTTTGGAAGCGTTCGAATCAATGACTTCCCGCTGGTGTTCGACGACGTTCATTATTTCGCTTATAGCATTTCCGAAAAAATAAACATCTTGAATGTCGTTGGAAGTGAACAACAAAACGTAGAGCAGCTTTTCTCAAACGATCCGCAATACAATTTCATTTCTGTGAATGCTGCCGCCGTATCAACGGAAAGCATTCAATCATCCAACCTCATTGTTCTGCAAGGCATACAGTCACTTTCTAACCAGCTTATCGGCGACCTTTCAAGTTATATTGAACAGGGCGGAACAATATTCCTTATCCCACATTCGACTTCAGATTTACTGAGCTACAATAATTTATTAGGAAGATGCAACAGCGTTCAACTTGGCGCGAAATCAAGTACAGCTCTGTCAGCGATAACCGTTGACTTGAGCAATCCTTTTTATAGTCCAGCATTTGAGCGACTTCAAAACAATGCCTCTCTGCCTTCTGCCATCTCGCATTTTCCAATGAGTAACGGAAACTTGCAATCGCTACCGCTCATTTCATTTCAAGACAACACCCCTCTACTCGCTCAAACCAACTTTGGAAAAGGTAGACTCTTTGTGAGCTCTGTTTCTTGCATAAAAACAGAGAGTACTTTTCTATCGCACGCTTTATTCCCTGTAAGCCTTCTTCGAGCGGCAGAAACAAGCGCAGCGGCTCAGCAACTGTATTATCAGTTGGGAAAAGAATCTTATGTAACATTAAGTCAGTCACCTTCCACAGAGGATGGCTTGTTCGAAATTATCAGCACAAATAGCTCGAAAACATTCATCGCTCAATCGAGAAGTACCGGACGAGAATCTGAAGTTTTTCTTCCTTCAGAAATGACTGAGTCTGGATTTTACGTTGTGAAAGAAAACAGCGCAAGCCGTATGCCTTTGGCTATTAACTTTAACAACGCGGAAAGCAATGTCGATTTACTCGCAACAGATGAGCTCTTGAAATTGGGCCAACAAATTGGCCTTGCCGATTTTTCTGTGAAAGATGCAAATGCTGAAATGCTTCAGTCGTTAGCAACAGAACTTGGAGGCGGTATTTCACTATGGAAATACCTCATCTACAGCGGGCTATTATTTATTGCATTGGAAATCGTATTCATTAAAATTTGGAAATCGAAAATATGAAAACACTCATTCAAAACGCCAAGCTCTTTTCTCCGCTTTCGAAGCACCATCTGAAAATTATGGATGTTGAATTAACCAACGGAGTTATTACCTCAATTGGGAAGAATTTACCCAAAGGAAAATCAAAAATCATTGCTGGCAAAGACCATATTCTATCTGTAGCCTTCACAGATCTTCGCGCAAACTTCGGCGAACCCGGCTTTGAACAGAACGAAACGCTTCGCTTTGGAACAGCTGCTGCGAAGAAAGGCGGTTTCACGCGTGTGTGCCTTATGCCCTCACTTATGCCTGTGACCGACAATCAAGGGGCAGTAAAATTTCTGACAAAAAACAACACAGCTTCTTTTCAAATATTACCATTGGGTTCTATTTCCAAAGAAATGCAAGGCAAACAATTAACCGAATTCGCCGAGCTTCAAAGCGCTGGAGCCGTCGGATTTACAGAGAATGAGCATACAGTTTCAACAGAGCTTATGATGCGCGCACTCGAATATTCTAAGCAAACCAACACACGCATATTTGTGGCACCGAACGATTATTCGGTTCACCCGAAGGCTCAAATACATGAAGGAAAAACCAATGTAAAAATGGGGTTGAAAGGTGCGAGTGAACTGAGTGAAACGCTAAGAATTCAACGTGATCTTGCTCTGTTGAAATACACAGGTGGAAGCCTACACTTTTACAGCATATCCACTGCGAAGGGAATTGACATGATTCGCAAAGCGAAAAAAGACGATCTTCAAGTGACCTGCTCTATAGCCGCGCATCAGCTTTCTTTCACCCATGAAGACATGATTGATTACGACAGTCATAAAAAAGTATGGCCTCCATTCCGCGGAAGCACAGACCGCAAGGCATTGATCAATGGTTTAATTGATGGAACAATAGACGCCATCGAAAGTCAGCATACTCCTCTAACCATTGAAAACAAAGAACTCGAATTTGAATATGCAGAATTCGGTATCAGCGGAATTGAAATTGCTTTTCAAACAATTTTCTCTGCGGTTGGGAAAGAAGTTCCGATTGAAACATTAATTGAAAAGCTCACTATCGGTGCAGAGTTTTCTGCAAACATTCCCCCCATTCAAATGGAAGTTGGAGAACAAGCTCGACTCGTGCTCATTTCAACCAAAAGAAAAACTATTGTTGAGCAATCTACATGGCTCTCACGCGGGAAAAACTCACCGTTCTTCAACACTGAATTAAACGGCGCTGTAACTCCGCTGTTCGATTAGGCTTGGCCTTGAGGTCCGCCGAAAGTCATTGGAAATTGAACATCTGCAACACCTTCCTTAATGACTCCGTTCTGAGCTTCAAACTTCGAAATATTTTCTTGCAAGGCCTTCATTAAACGCTTCGCATGCTGCGGAGTCATTATAATTCTAGATTGAACCTTTGCTTTCGGCACATTCGGCATTACACGAATAAAGTCAAGCACAAACTCAGAAGTGCTGTGCGTAATAACAGCTAAATTAGAGTAGGTTCCTTCTGCAATATTTTCAGATAATTCAATGCTTATCGGCTGAGGCGTTTCGTTGTTGTTTTCCATGTTATAGTATATTTTTCAATTCATTCAATGTGTCTATGGTAAAGGTAGGAACATAGTTGTGTCTCACAGATTTCCCGTCGTGTAATTCTGCCATTCGCTTCTCTGTAGCGGTGAAAAACACTTGATCTATTCCTGCATTTCTTGCTCCTAAAATATCTGCGTCCCAGTCATCACCTATCATCAAAGCTTCTTCTGCATTGCAATTCGCACGCTTCAAGGCCAATTCAAAAATAGCAGCATGTGGTTTGCGCACACCCGCTTCTTCGCTGTATACAACCGTTGAAAAATAATGCTCAATCTCAGCGGCAGCCATTTTAAATCCTTGCACTTCGATAAACCCATTGGTCAAGATCACATGCGTGTAATTCCCCTTCGTCTGCTCTAGAATTTCACGAGCTCCTTCAATAAGATGGGGTAAACGGGGACACACCGCAAGGAATTCCGTGGCAAACAAATCAACAAAATCTAAATCGTATTCCGCCTTCACTTCATTAAATAAATCAATGAAGCGTTTGTTTCGAAGTTCTTCTTTTGCAATTTTACCTTCTCGATACAATGCCCACACTCTTTCGTTGTGTTTGGGATAGCAATTCAAGAAATGTTCAAGCGAAATGTTTCGAAAATTACTCGACTCAAATCGCTGAAATAACTGCGTGAGCGCAATTGTTGTATTTCCATTTAAATCCCAAAGGGTACCGTCTAAATCCCAAAGGATTGCCTTATACTTTTTCATTTATAATCCTTTGATGTAATAGGCCGCAGAGGAGAGTATTAAAGACCAAACCATGAATCCACAAATAAGCCAAAGTGGCGTAAATCGGTTGTGCTTAAAGAATTTCGCTGCAAGCAAAGAGGTAATGGGCACCGAAATTATTGCTGAAATAGCTATGAATCCGATAAGCCCGAACTTATTCTTTATAAAAACAATCCTTCTTCTTCCTTTCGTGAAAACTGGCTTTTTCTTTTTCGACTTCAAATGACTGGTCCATTTAAAGAGATAAGTTCCTCCATAATAAAATAACAAAACACCAACGGCGGCACCGGTGCCTGTTGTTAAGACCACTTCGCCAAATTGAATGTTTTCCTTTCCAGTGGCATAAATAGTAAATGGAGTAATGATGAATTTCACCACAGCCAGCATGCCGTACAGTATGAAGTGATAAAATTCCATTTAGTGTGCTTTTAGTTTATGCGCGGCGTCTAAAAGGCGATTGCTGTATCCCATTTCATTGTCGTACCATCCGACAACTTTAATCATATATCCAATCACGGAAGTCAGTTCCGCATCAACAACGCAGCTGTGCTTGTTTCCAAGAATATCATTTGAAACCAAAGGTTCATGAGAAACTTCTAGAATATTTTGCTGTGTATTGGCCCATTTTTCAAAAAGTTCATTAACCTCATCCGCTGTGGTTTTACTTCTAACCATAAAGGTTAAATCGGAAAGCGAGCCATTCGGAACAGGCACTCGAATACCGCAGCCTCCAAGACGTTCGCTCAGATGCGGAAAGACCTTCGTTAACGCTCTGGCCGCTCCTGTAGTCGTAGGCACTATAGATGTCGCTGCTCCTCTCGCCCTGCGCAAATCTTTGTGCGGTGCATCGTGAAGCTTTTGGTCACCGGTGTACGAATGAACAGTTGAAATATAGCAGCTCTCAACACCGTAGGCATCGTCTATCAATTGAATAACGGGTGCTGCATTATTTGTAGTGCAAGAAGCGCAAGAAATAATTTTTCTGTTTAAATCAATCTGGTCATCATTCACACCCACGATCCACATAGGCATTTTATCTTCCGAAGGAGCTGACAACAGAACACGAGTCGCTCCATCAGAAATGTGCTTTTCACATTGAACCTCAGTTTTCATCGTCCCTGAACATTCAAAAACCAAATCAACGTTCATCTCCTTCCACGGAAAATCAGATACGCTTTGAAAAAAATGAATCTTTCTTCCCCCAATAAGAGCTGTATTTTCTCCAACTGATTCAATTGACATCTCAAAGATGCCTTGCGTTGAATCGTATTTCAGTAAATGCAGGAGAGTGTGCATATCTGCCAAGTCGTGCACAGCAACTATCTCCAACTCATTTCTACGTAAAGCTTCTTTGAGCAAAGTTCTGCCAATTCGACCAAATCCGTTTATTGCTGCTCTGTATGTGCTCATTTCCTTAACTCAGTTGCTTCTAACGAAAGTAAGTCATTATAAAGAAAACACCCACAAAAAAAGAGGCCCTAGCGGGCCTCTTTCCTTCCATTTGGAATTTCTTATTGCTTTATAAATTTCGCTGTTCCGCTTGCGTTACCTGCAAATGTTTTCACAACATATGTTCCTGTTGCAAGAGATTCAACACCCAAATCAATTTTGTGTGACCCTGGAGTCAATTGACCAACATTTACACTCTTCACCAATTGTCCGTTCACGTTATACACTTGAACGTAAGCTTGATTAACTGTTGAGGTAACATTCAAGTTAACGAACGCTGTGTTTGTTGTTGGGTTCGGGTAAACCGACAAGCTAACGTCGTTTCCATCAACACCAACACCATTGTTTTCAGCAACATCTACAGAGAAGAAATCATCGCTGCGGAAGATTCCACGTCCGTGAGTACCTGCATAGATTACTCCGTAGTTTTCTGGGTTCATGTATGGACGTTGTCCAACTTGCTGTTGACGTAGATCGAATACAGGAACGTAAGCTAAGGAACCTACACTTGCACCTGCCATTGGCTCTGATGGTATTCCAGAAGAAACACCAGAACTATGCGTCCAAGTTGAACCACCATCGTTGGTTGCCCAAACACCGTATTCCGTTCCAATTACAATAGTGTTTCCAGAAGGATCGCTAACATCGATTATTGAAGAATAGATTGGCATCTTGTTCAATGGAGACGTGTTGTACCAGATGTTTGTAAAGGTTGGTGTTGTCGCCGTGGAGTTGAATGACTCTCTTACTTTTCCACTTCCAACGCTTCCGTATCCACCAACTGTAATAACAAGGTGATCAACATTGTTCGGGTCAGAAGCAATACTTGTTATAGTTCCACCCGCATTTGTGATTAACGTTTGAGTTGTTAAGTTCGAAATATCATCGGCACTCCAAACTTGATTAAATCCAGTTACTCTGTATAACGTTCCACTCCAACTGCTATAATAAAGCGTGTTTCCATCTTTCGAGAATTCATAAGCTTTAACGCCAGCACCCGGAGCATTTCCGATTTTCCACCAATCCGGAGAAGTGTTAAAGTTCAATGCCTGACGAGTCATCCACAATCCTTCTGTTCCAAAGAATCCTGTAACGAAGATTGAGGTAAACTTATCTTGTACCTGCCAGCGCTCACGAACATTTTCCAACTGATCAGCAGCATAGTAGTACCAAGTTGTAGTCGTACACTGAATATCTAGAACAGGAACATTGATAAAGGTTGTATCCACTCCTACCACAACAATTGAACTATCATTAACAATAATTTGAGCTCCTGTTATTGGGTTGATGATGGTATCTGACCAATAAATCGTTACCGTTTGCTCGGTAATCTGATCTATTACGTCTTGGTAACCCACAATAGTCGTGTCGCAAATAGTAGAATCTACTGTTGAGGTCAAAGACTGGGCTTCTAACCAAGAGTAGTTTGGATCTACCGTAAGTGGGGTTGTTGAATATACAGCTGGACGATCTAACACCTCCCAGAAATGAAGTGTATCACCAACAGGGAATCTGTATGGGAATGGTAACGTCATATTCTGAGTGTATAATGCCGTGTCTAGCCAAGTCGTGTCTGTTCCGTTCACAGAACTAAACAAATCGAAATCACGGTTATTCACCAACCACACATATTGTTGCGAGTTTTCATCGTTGGTGTTTTCGAACAAGCGCATGGTAGTATAGAAAGATCCTGCCTCTCCATCATCTCCAATTACTGCAAGAACTTCATCGTCGTAGAATTCTCCACCCGATCCTTGAGCATTGAAGCGACTAATTGCTCCGTAATAAACAGATGAGAAAGCAACGTTAACACCTGGTACAGTTACGTTTGAAATTTCACAATCAAATCCATCACCACCACCAACTGAGACACCTTGCTGCCATGAGATTGTATTGAAGTTGGAATTTTCCATTCCAGGAATCAAGATTGTTCCGTTGTCTTGTGCACCACCCATAGCTGCATATCCACCGCCGTGAGCAATTCCATAAAACTGGGTTACGTTGTAACCACGGTTAATGGCCGTAAAGGTGTTACCACCATCGATTGACTTGAATACTCCACCATCGCAACCTATGAACCAATCTCCATTGGGAGCAATTTCAAATGTTTGAACATCACTGTGCACATAATATTGAGAACTTCCGAAATCGAAGTTCGCTGCAATCTGTTCCGGTTGGGTGTTCGCACCAGCCTTCCACAATGTCACTCCACCAACCCAACATACGCCCGGGTCGCCTGGTTTAACCGCTAATGCCAAATCGTAGTAAGCCTGACCGTTTTCACCAAACACTTCATATACGTTATCAATACCCGTTGGCCATTTCACTGACCATGAATTTCCTTTATCATTTGTATAATATACACCTCCCATGATTCCGCCTTGTGCATACAGGACATAGGCAACATTTGAATCATCACGAGAAATAGAAATACGTGTGCGTTGTTTGTTGGTCATCCCTGAAGAAGCTCCCACTTGAGCGAAACTTGCTCCTCCGTCTAACGAGCGATAAACACGTCCGTTTGAAACTCCTACGTAACAAACCGATCCGTCCATAGACCATTCGATGTCATGTCCACCTGTGTTTGGAATACCTGAAACACTCATGTTTGGAGCAGTCATACCGGGCTCCCAATATCCAACGCCTTCGGCACCTGCAATCCAAATTCTTCCTGCTATGTTCGCATCTGCACTAAGATCGTTGATGTAGGCCCAGTTGTCACCTGCTGTTAATTCAGCTGGGTCTGTTCCCGGCACAATCTCCCAAGAAGCTCCTTGGTCAGTTGAACGATACATTCCACATCCGATTGCTCCGCTTGATCCATTGCCATCGCCACTATCAAATTGACTACCTGTTGCAACGTAGATCGCACCGTCTTCAGTAGCATCTATCGAACTGATCGACATTACTCTTCCAAAAGTGTCTAATGACTCTACTCGAGACCAGTTGTTTCCGCCATTGGTGGATTTGTACAAACCGCCGGTTACAGAACCTGCGAATATCACATTGTCTGTTAAAGCCAAAATTGCACGAGTACGGCCACCGATATTATCAGGACCCATTTCCCACCAACTCATATTTAATTCACGATTTCCTTGCAAACGATCAATGTCGTTCACCGCCGCGGTCATTTCCACAACGTCTGTTACTTCAAAGTTTCCTGTAATAAGGTTACCACGAAGTTTCTTTAAAATATCCACAGATTCGTTATATCCTTCAGCTTGAACATTGCGCGGCGCAAAGCTCGCACGTTGATTGTTGTTATTCACCATAACAAATGCTACAGCGGCTGTAAAAACAAATCCAAAGGATAAAAGTAAATTTTTTAATTTCATAAATGCTAGGTTAAACTATTGGTCATATTGGCGCAAGATAATTGAGAAATGCTTACTCAAAAAACGATTGAACGCTTTTTATTCGCTTTTTTTTCCTTCCCACCGAATATTCTTTAAAACAGATGTTTTTCAGCGTGATACGAAGAGCGAACCAGAGGACCACTTTCAACGAATCGATATCCCATTTTTAATCCAATTTCTTCGTACTCCTTAAACTGCTCTGGAGTCACGAATTCCAGAACTGGCAGGTGTTTGCGCGTAGGCTGTAGGTATTGCCCTAAAGTTAACACATCTACTTGAACCGACCTCAAATCCTCCATAGTCTCTATAACTTCATCCCTCGTTTCGCCCAACCCGAGCATAACTCCACTTTTCGTTCGCATCCCGCCTTTTTTCAATCTGAACAAAACTTCAAGGGAACGATCATATTTCGCTTGAATGCGAACTTGTTTTGTCAGTCGTCGCACAGTTTCCAAATTGTGAGATACAATATCGGGCGCAACGTCAATGATACGTTGCAGATTCTCCCAATTTCCAGCAAAATCAGGAATCAATGTTTCCATAGTGGTGCCTGGAGATTTTGCGCGAACCAATTCAACTGTCTTCACCCAAATCTCAGATCCTCCATCGGTAAGATCATCGCGGTCCACCGAAGTAATTACCGCGTGCTTCACGCCCATCAACTTCACCGAATTGGCAACACGGGCTGGCTCAAACGGATCAGCCTCCAAAGGCTTACCCGTAGACACCGCGCAAAACCCGCAAGATCTTGTGCAGATATTTCCTAATATCATGAAAGTAGCTGTTCCTTCCCCCCAACATTCGCCCATGTTCGGACAGTTACCACTTTCGCAAATGGTATGCAGCTTATGCTCATCGACTAGCGACCTTACTTTTCTATAATTCTCGCCAGTTGGAAGCTTAACTTTTAGCCACTTCGGCTTGGGAATTCTTTGCTCTTCTTGTTCCATTTGCTATCTTATCCTTTCACTGCTCTTTAATCACTTGTTATATTTCCTTCCGATGAAAAAATGCACATAACCCGAAACAAACAACCAGTGGTTCTTTGCGCCGTCGGGAAGGGTGGCCAAAATCTGATTCGACATAATTTCAATTCGTTTGGGATAAGCTTCCGCCGCCATTCCTATTTCAAAACCCTTCATACCGTCGCGGTAATTGCTGTATTCAAAAGACATCGAAGTTTTTGCTGAAAATCCAGGGACAAAAGTCAGCTCACTCAGACCCAAAAAGTTACTCGCCCTTCCATAAATATTATCGACGTAATGCTTGTTCGGATCGAATTTCTCGGTGGACAAACTATACCCATTTAAGTTCGGATCTATGACTAAGACTTCCAAATAAATGGGACGTAAAACAGCTAAAGAAGGTCCCATTCCCCAAGTGTAAGAAACTTGAACGCCTGACTTTCGGAGTTTTTCGGAAATGACTTTTTTATACCCGTAACTCAATTTGAAGTTGTACATAGCATTTTGCTTTCCGAATACATAGGGGCGAGCACTAGGATCCTGGAAATAGGACTTGATCTCTTTCTCGTGCTTCACAAAATTGAAATCATAGGACACTTGCCTAATTTTGAAAGCCCCTTTATTCATGCCCTTAACGTATGAGGCTCCCCAGCCGTTGGTTCGAATAACCAATCCACCGTATTTCTGATGAGTGTATATCCCTATTACACCTTCTTTTATCTCTTCTTGCGCACAAACAAATGAAGAGCCCAAGATGAGTAATAAAAGTAGTTGCCAATGCTTCATACGACAAAGTTAGGGCACGCAGGTTCAACATATCTATTCAATAAAAAC
>CAMCUG010000008.1 GCA_945878835.1 Chryseobacterium gleum
CTACGGCTTTGAAATCTGCAATGTATTTCTCCGGTTGAACAATCATCAAGTGCACATCCAATGGCTTCTTTGCATGTTTCTTCAATGCTTTAACGACTGGCATTCCGAATGAAATGTTCGGAACAAACACCCCATCCATTACATCTACATGAAACCAATCAGCAGCAGAATCATTGATCATCTCAATATCACGCTGAAGATTTGCAAAATCGGCCGATAAAACCGACGGTGCAATAAGAACTTCGTTTACTTTTGACATGCTGCAAAGATACATTTCGTTTTGTTAGCTTGAATTATTTTTTCTATGCAAGTCGTTGGAATAACTGGAAATATTGGATCGGGGAAATCTACCATCGCACGGGCCTTCACTGCGTTAGGAATTCCTGCATTCAATTCCGATGACGAAGCCAAAAAAGCATACTCCATTCCTTCCATTCAAATTGAAGTTAGAGAAATTCTAGGTTCTTCGAAAGGTCCGAAGGAAGGTCCTGCGGAAGATATCCATTTAGACTTTTCGAAAGGCACTTGGAAATCTGAAATCGCAGCTATTATTTTCTCGGACGAAGAAAAAAGGCTTCGTCTTGAAAAGCTCATTCACACTTACGTTCGAAATGAGTTCATTCGCTGGAAAGCCACTCAAAACTCGAAATACGTTATTCGTGAAGCCGCCTTAGCCAATTCCTTTCAACAAGAAAATTGCGATTGGTTAATTGAAGTAATTGCAGATAAAGAAGCGCGATTGAACCGTGTAACTCAGAGAAGCGGACTAACTGAAGAAGAATTCAATAAGCGTGATGCACTTCAACTTCGGAACGAGTCTTACCCCTCCAATAAAGTTTTTGCTGTTTCGAACAATTCCAGTGATCGGGTACTTCCGGAAATACTAAAAATTCACGAGCAATTGTCAGCCTAAGGAGTTTTTCCTTCAGCGTAATTAACAACTCAGCATTGAAAACCATGTAAATTCAATGTTCAGGGTTGCAAAGAAATCACTCCTTTTGAAAAACACTTAGCCACAAGCATTATGGATGTTCGTACTAAAAAATGGGTTTTATTCACACTCTCGATTGTTAGCGTTTATCTTTTCGTTTTTAATTGATGAGATCAAAATTCAAAGAGTTCTATTCAGAGTATTTTCCTTGGTTCGTAGATGTCTGGTATTATTTAGTGATAATCGTCGTTTTTATTGTCTGTGCAATTATTTGGTTGTAATTTTGAGTGACAATGGCTCAAAGCAATTTTTACTTCATAGCACTTAAGCCCAGTCTTCCTGAGGAACTCGCTACGCGTGCAATTCAAGGGAATTTGCTTTTTCCTAAAAATTCAGAAGCAGTTGTAAGGCCCGTTTATCTGCCGCTTTCATTTCAGTTTAATACTAATGACGATGGAATTTTCGAATTAGGAAATGCGCTACAAAAATCGTTATACAGCTTGCCTAGCTTTACCATTACTCTCAAAAACATTGTCTTCAATCCGCTATTCAAGCAAATTTCTATTCAACCCCAAGCATCTGATGAACTTCTTGAGTTATCGGGAAAAATAATAAACGCTTTGTTGGAGTGGAATAATTTCGATCATTCACCTGTCGCGTTTGAGTTCCCGAAAGCTGAAGTAGCGATTGCACGAAGCAATTGGAGTGTCGCCAATTTCGAAGAAGCAAAATCAAAAGCACTTGCACTTCAATTAGAACAATCTTGGACCATTGAAACCGTTTCCATGATGGAATGGACCGAACATGGATGGCATGAAAAATTCTTCTTCCCTTTAGAGGACCAAAGATTACTTCGTAATCATTCCAATACTATCTTGCAAGACAAATAAGTCTTGCATTCATGCCAAAGTCATTCGATAAAAAATTAAGCCTTACCATTTTGGTGGCATCCCTTGGATATTTTGTAGACATCTACGACCTTCAGCTCTTCAATATTGTCAGCAAAGAAAGCTTAAGAGGAATAGGCATCACCGATGAAAACCTCATTAAAACCTACGACTACAGTCTTTTTCTATGGCAAATGTCGGGCATAATTCTAGGCGGACTTATCTGGGGAGTTTTAGGTGACAAACGTGGAAGAAAGAAAATACTTTTCGGTTCAATACTCATTTATTCATTAGCCAATATCGCAAACGCATTCGTAACAAATGTTGAAGCCTATTCTATTATTCGATTCATCACAGGAATTGGCCTAGCCGGAGAGCTTGGTGCTGCTGTGACACTCATCAACGAATCCATGTCGAAGGAAAAACGAGGCATAGGCACAATGATCATAGTAACTATGGGTGCGCTTGGAGCAGTCGCGGCTGTTGGTATTCACAAGCTTCACTTCACCATGCTCGGACTTGAATCGTGGCAGATGTCTTACATCATTGGCGGCTGTTTAGGTCTTGTTCTTTTATTCATGCGCTTCAAAACATTTGAAAGCGAAATGTTCGCTAAGGTGGAAAAACAAAACGTTCAGCGCGGAAATTTCTTCATGCTTTTTAAAACAAAAGACCGCCTCTTACGATATCTTTCCTGCATTGCAATTGGCCTACCCGTTTGGTTTTGTGTGGGACTGCTTATTAAATTTTCAGAGAAATTCGCTACAGTGCTTGAAGTGGACGGAGCCATTGATCCAACGACTTGTATAATCTTTTGTTACCTCGGACTTTCTGTGGGTGATCTCATTTCAGGATTCATTAGCCAATTCATGAAAAGCAGAAAAAAAATCATCTTCTTCTATCTTGGAACAACAATAATCATCAGCTTGTACTTCTTGCTTGTTCATCATCATTCTGTTAATACATTTTATGCTCTCGCTGCGTTACTTGGAGCTACCACTGGCTATTGGGTGCTGTTCGTTTCCAATGCAGCTGAGCAATTCGGAACAAACATTCGGTCTACAGTTGCCTCTACTGTTCCGAACTTCGTGCGGGGATCTACCGTTCCAATAGTCTTAACCTTCAAATACATAGAACCTACTTTCGGAGTAATTAATAGTGCTTTACTCATTGGCGGAGTAACCATTTCTATTGCCATAATTGCCCTAGCCTATCTCCCCGAAACCTTTGGAAAAAACCTAAACTTTATCGAAGAATAAAATGAGAAATTATTTCATACTCGCATGCATAACATCAATTGTTGCGTGCAAACAAGAAAACGTCGTTATGCAAATTCAACAACCCCAAAATAAAAACATTCAAGACACAACTTTCGATTTCTTTGGGAACAAAGTTCACGATTCGTTCTACGGTCTTGAAGACGATGGAAGTGAACGCACCATGCAATGGGTGAAAGATGAGCAAGCGCTTACCGAAAAATATTTAAGTAGCGAAAAAATGCGCATCGATATTCGCGAGCGCTATACTTCCATTTTCAATTTTGAAAAAGTAAGTGCTCCCGATAAGCATGGCGATTATTATTTTTTCTGGAAGAACACCGGCCTTCAGCCGCAAGCCGTTTGCTATGTAAAAAAAGGGATGCGAGGTGCTGAAAGAGTTTTTATTAATCCAAATACACTAGATCCAAAAGGACTTACGACATACAGTTTGCTCGACTCAAACGATGACAATACCCTAATGGCCGTCGCGGTTAGCAAGGCGGGTAGCGATTGGAGCAATATTCATATTTTCAATATTGAAACCGGAGTGGAAGTTGAAGCACCTATTGAATGGGTGAAGTTCAGCGGAGCTTCTTGGTTCGGAAGTGGTTTCTTCTACAGCCGATATCCAGCACCTTCTGAAGACGAAGTTCTCAGCGGAAACAATATGAATCATGCTGTATATTATCATGCACTTGGAACAATACAGGATGCCGACAAGCTAGTTTACGAAGACAAAAAAAATCCCACCTATTACAACAACGCCGGCCTAAGTGAAGACAAACGTTACTTGTTCATTACCTCAGCGCCCGGAACAGATGGCTACGCCGTTTATTTCAAGGACATCGCCAACGGCGGAATGAACTTTAATCCGCTATTCACAGACTTAAGTCATCACAGTTCTGTGGTTGAAGTCGCTATCGATGGTGAACTAATTGTCCTCACAGATGTCGACGCTCCGAACTACCGATTGGTGAAAGTGAATCCAGCGAATCCAAATCCGAAAAATTGGAAAACAATTATTCCTGAAAACAAGCGATTGTTGGAAGGTGTTTCCACCTGCGGTGGAGAATTATTCCTTCATTACCTCAAAATGGCAAACACAGAAATTGAAGCCTGTGACTATGAAGGAAAGAACATCAAGAAAATAACGCTCCCCGATGGAACCGGCACCGCAAGCGGATTCTCAGGAAAGCGTCAAGATAAATCTTGCTACTTCACCTTCACATCATTCACCTACCCCGGTGTCATCTATTCATTCAACGTAGAAGATTTAACCTACGGTGAATATCACAGACCTTCGGTCGATTTCAACATGAACGATTATGAAAGCAAACAAGTTTTAGTCACGTCGAAAGACGGAACACAAGTGCCCCTATTCCTCGTTCACAAAAAAGGACTTGTGTTAGACGGAACCAACCCAACATTGCTCTACGGATACGGCGGATTCAATATTTCACTCACACCTTCATTCTCTTCCTCTCGATTAATTCTCCTTGAACAAGGCGGGGTATTCGCCATGGCAAACCTTCGTGGAGGAGGGGAATTCGGAGAGAACTGGCACAAAGGCGGAATGCTCTTCAACAAGCAAAATGTCTTCGACGACTTCCTAGCCTGCGCCGATTACTTAATCGTAAACAAATACACTTCAACAAAAAAATTAGGCATCGAAGGCGGATCAAACGGCGGACTTTTAGTCGGCGCCTGCATGACTCAGCATCCCGAAAAATTCGCTGTTGCGTTTCCTGCTGTTGGTGTGTTAGACATGCTTCGCTACCACCACTTCACAGTAGGAAAAGGATGGATTCCCGAATACGGAAACGCCGACGAGTCGGAACAAATGTTCGGTTATCTCAGAGGTTACTCACCATATCATAATTTAAAACCGAACACGAACTATCCTGCAACAATGGTCATGACTGCTGACCACGACGACCGCGTAGTGCCAGCGCATAGCTTCAAATTCGCTGCTATGCTACAAGAATGTACAACGCATGAAAGACCTGCGCTCATTCGCATTGAGACAAGTGCTGGACATGGCGCTGGAAAAAGTACGGAGCAAATCATTGCTGAACAAACCGATAAATGGACCTTCTTCTTCAAAAATATTGGACACAATTATTCCTTGAAATAACACTCCGGAAATAAGACTATCTTTGCACCCCAAAATTACACCGCCGTGCTATCAGTAAACAACCTTTCGCTTCGTTTTGGAAAACGAGCATTGTTCGAAGAAGTAAACCTAAAATTCACGCCAGGCCATTGCTACGGTGTCATAGGCGCGAACGGTGCCGGTAAATCTACTTTCTTAAAAATACTTTCAGGGGAAATAGATCCAACAACTGGAAAGGTTGTAATGGATGCTGGTGTGCGCATGAGTGTGCTAAAGCAAAATCACTTTGAATTCGATGAAGTTCCTGTATTGCAAACAGTGCTTATGGGAAACCGCAAGCTTATGGATGTTATGCAAGCGAAAGATGCCATTTATGCGAAAGAAGATTTCTCTGATGCAGATGGCGTGAAAGCCGCTGAGTTAGAGAACATTTTTGCTGAAATGGATGGCTGGAATGCTGAAAGCGATGCAGCTCAATTGTTAAGTAATTTGGGCATTGCAGATCATTTGCACACCGACTTAGTTCACACCCTAAGTGGAAAAGAAAAAGTTCGTGTATTGCTTGCTCAAGCCTTATTTGGTAATCCAGAAATATTGTTGCTCGATGAGCCGACGAATGACTTAGATGTCGAAACCATTGCTTGGTTGGAAAACTTCTTGGCCGATTTTCAAAATACAGTAATCGTTGTATCTCACGACCGTCACTTTTTAGATGCAGTGTGCACCAACATCGTTGACATCGACTTCAGTAAGATTCAACTTTACACAGGAAACTATTCGTTCTGGTACGAGAGCAGTCAATTGGCTGCGCGTCAGAGAAGCGATCAAAATAAAAAGACGGAAGACAAGCGCAAAGAACTTCAAGAGTTCGTAGAACGCTTCAGTGCCAACGCTTCCAAATCGAGACAAGCAACAAGTCGTAAAAAATTATTGGATAAACTTGTTATCGATAACATTCAACCGAGCACTAGAAAATATCCAGGTATTATTTTCAAACCCGAGCGCGATTGCGGTGATCAAATCTTGCGCGTTGAAAATCTTTCAAAGGTTAATCCAGATGGAAGCGTACAGTTTGAAAATGTAGAATTCACCTTAATCAAAGGCGATAAAGTAGCTGTTCTTTCAAAAGATCATTCCGCAATTACTTCATTCTTTCAAATCATTAACAATTTGGAAGAAGCAACCACAGGAACGGTTGAATGGGGAAGCACAATCACAACTGCCTACCTTCCAAACAACAACGAAGACTTCTTCAAATCTGATGACAATCTCATCGATTGGTTGCGTCAGTTTTCAGTGGATAAGGATGAAACTTATGTCCGTGGTTTCTTAGGAAAAATGCTGTTCAGTGGTGAGGAAGTTCTAAAGAAATGTACTGTCCTTTCAGGAGGAGAAAAAGTACGCTGCATGGTCTCTCGTATGATGCTCGCCAATGGAAATTGTCTGATGCTAGATGAACCAACGAACCACCTCGACCTGGAATCAATTACAGCGTTTAACAACGCCATGAAAGATTGGAAGCACAATGCTTTATTCACTTCACATGACCACGAGTTTACGGAAACAGTTGCGAATAGAATTATTGAAATTACTCCGAAAGGAATAATTGATAAGCGAATGTCTTACGACGAATATCTGACAAACGAGCAAGTAAAAGAAACGAGAAAGAATTACTACGGTTTATAGCGCAGTGGTCGGCTCTTCAATTTCTTGAGAAAGAGCAACGACAGTTTTAATTTCTGGAACAGCAGATTTAATTGCTGCTTCAACGCCTGCCTTCATCGTCATATGCGACTTGCTGCAGCTTGTGCACGCACCTGTCAACTCCACTATTACAGTCATTTCAGGAGTCACTTCCTTCAACTCAATTCCGCCACCGTCTGCTTCCAAATAAGGCCGGATGGAATTGAGCGCTTCGTTCACACGTTGAAACAATGAATCTAGTAACATATTATTTTTGGGTTGCAGGTTTACGGAATGCCAATAAGCGCAATTCCTTTTCAAAGTTAATTAAAAACGCTTGCCAATAGCGCGCTGAAGTAGTATTGTCTTGAAGAACCGAAGGTCTTCCTACATCCCCCGCTTCGCGAATGCTCTGAATCAATGGAATTTCGCCTAGAACAGGGAGGTTCAAGCTTTCTGCTAAACGCTTCGTTCCTCCTTCACCAAAAATAAAATACTTGTTCTCGGGCAATTCCGCTGGAGTAAACCACGACATATTTTCTACTAATCCCAGCACTGGAATATTAACTGCCGGCAATTGGAACATCGCTATTCCCTTGCGCGCATCGACAAGTGCAACTTCCTGCGGTGTGCTCACCACAACAACGGCAGAGATCGGTAACGTTTGTACAATGCTCAAATGAACATCTCCTGTTCCCGGGGGAAGGTCAACAATCAGATAATCTAACTCACCCCACTCAACATCCGTAATCATTTGATTCAATGCCTTCGTGGCCATTGGTCCGCGCCATACAACAGCTTGATCGCCTTCTGTAAAAAATCCAATACTCAACACCTTCACTCCGTGAGCCTCTACAGGCGCCATCACTTTCTTTCCATCTACTTCAATAAGTCTTGGCTTTTCCAAAACAACATCGAACATCGTTGGAACTGAAGGTCCATAAATGTCCGCATCTAACAAGCCTACCTTATGACCCAACGCCGCAAGTCCCGCAGCCAGATTGGAAGAAACTGTGCTCTTTCCTACTCCACCTTTTCCACTTGCAACAGCAATAATGTGTTTTACTCCTGGAAGAATTCTCCTAAGCTCGCCGCTTCGTTCTTCACCAGAAATGGCTTCCACGTGAACATTTACTTCAAACTCATTTCCCAAAACACGTTGTATTGCAAAAACACAAGCCTCGCGCATACGCTGCTTGGCGTGCATGGCAGGATTGCTCACCTTCACTTCCAATTCAATTTCATTTCCCTCTGCGCGAAGAATCTTCACCATATTTAGGGAAACTATATCCTTTTTCAGATCGGGCTCTTGAACATTCCTTAACGCTTCTAAAATGGCTGCTTTTGAAACACTCATAGTCTTTATTTTTTCGGCATTCGTGCCTGTATGTATTTAATCTTTCTTCCCTCCTTCAACCACATTTGCTCGTAGAATGTTCTAATCTCTAAAACATCTTTAAGCTTCTCGTCTATAGTACTCAGAAAACCCGATTCGTAAATATTATCGTCGTGAAAAAGAATCTCTGCTCCCATAGAAGGAATTTCACGCAAAGCTCGCTCATATATCGCTGGATTGTCGTGCTTAATATGAACCAACCCTTCAGACTTCAGCATGCGCTCATAACGCTTCATATAAAAGCCAGAAGTAATTCGTCTATTCCCATCGTGATCATTCGGCATCGGATCTGAAAACGTTAGCCAAATTTCATCCAACTCATTGTCATCGAAAAAGGCATCTATAAATTCTATTCTAGCACGAAGAAAAGCCACATTGGTTAATCCCATTTCAAGCGAATCTTTCGCTCCTTTGTGGAAACGATGACCCTTGACGTCAATGCCTAAATAATTCTTATCTAAGTTTCGCTGCGCCTGCCCAACCGCGTACTCCCCTTTTCCACAGCCCAATTCAACCACTAAAGGATTGTTGTTTTTATAAAATTCTTCCCGCCACTGTCCTTTCATGAAAGTCGCATTCTCTCGAATAATGGGCATTAAATTCGGCTCGAACACATGCGAAAACGTCTTGTTTTCGGCCCAGCGTTTTAACTTATCCTTTGCCATATTAATTCGCTAGAAACACACTTTTCCATGCTTCTGGAAGCACTTGTGTGGCTTTGTTTTTATGATTGAAACAAACCAAAACCGATTTGCCCGTTGCGCATAAGCGCTCTCCAACAACAACTCGATAGCAAACAGAGAAACTCTTATTTCCGACATGATTTACCCACAACCGAATGACCATTCGGTCGTTCAAGAAAACAGGAAAGACGTAATCAATTTCATTTCGAGCAACAATGATTCCGTCTTCATTCCAATCCCAAATTCGAGCTACACGCTCTTTAAAATACGCCATACGCGCTTGCTCGAAATAACTGAAGTACACAGCATTGTTCACATGCCCCATGGCATCTATATCCGCAAATCGAATTTCAACCGTTGTTTCGAAAATATCTTTCCCTTCGGGCTCTTCCATAAACTAATTTTAGAGCACAAAGATAATTCCGGGCGGCAGTTCTATTTGGAAAAAACTTGATAACCGTATGGAGCCAAGGCGCGCTGATTTCTTGAGTAAAGTGAGAATGTTTCACTATTGAAAATGCTTCTAAAATCACCATCAGGAACTTCATCGGTGAAGTTAAACACTTGAGGCTTATCAGAAAAGTTTAAAAGCACAACTACCTGGCGATCGCCATTGGTACGGACATAAGCGTATAGCAAATCATCGTTAGAAGTTTTCAACTTCTTGAAACCTCCTCCAAACTCGCCGTTCCACAGAGCTGGATTATCGTGATGCACCGCAAGTAATCGCTTATAAAAATCGCTATTCACATAATTGTTGAAGTAGGCTGTGTCTTTATCAAAGAAGCGCAAACGCTTTGCGTTTCCTTTTACATCCACCTCACCACCTTCTTGCGAGGTATAAACCAAAGGCATTCCTTGAAGGGTTAAAGAGAGAACGTCAAACAACTTTCGTTTCATTCCGTATCGCTCACCACCCGTTCCATTCCAAGTATTCTCATCGTGGTTCGTTGTGAAACCCATGCGGTAAGCACTCTTTTGAAAAGCTGTATCCGACTTCGCCATGTATTCGTCAAAAGCATAAAGAGACTTCTCTCCTTTCGCAACGCCGTTCATTATACTTAATAATTCCCAGCTGTAAGACATGTCAAAGGCTTTCAAGTGATGATCTTTTTGCTCTGCCTCTGCTAGCATGAACACCGGCTTAATGGCATCTAATGCAGCGCGGGTATCGTTCCAAAATTCTGTCGGCACATTCATAGCAACGTCACAACGGTATCCGTCAATGTCACAATCTCTCACCCAATACTCCATAGCACGAATCATTTCCTTACGAAGTTCCTGATTGTCATAATTCAAATCTGCAACGTCAGACCAATCTGGAACAGGCGGAACAATGTTTCCGTTCGCATCATGCGTATACCACTCCGGATGTTGAAGCACCCAAGGGTGATCCCAAGCTGTGTGATTCGCAACCCAGTCGAGAATGACATACATGCCCAACTCGTGTACCTTTTTTACCAAACGTTTGAAATCTTCTGTTGTTCCGAATTCTGGATTTACTCCTGTGTAATTTTTCACACTGTAATAACTGCCTAAACTTCCCTTTCTGTTCAGCTGTCCAATAGGGTTAATGGGCATAAGCCAAAGAATATCAACTCCCAAAGAATCAATACGAGGAAGGTCTTTTTCTAAGGCAGCGAAAGTCCCCGCAGCGGTATGCTGGCGAACGTTCACTTCATAAATCGTAGCGTTTTTCGACCAGCTCGGATGACGAACTACTTTGGTTTCAGAATAGCCTATTTGCTTAGCCTCTGAAGTGTAGTCTTGCTTTTTAGTTACACCGCAACTTGCGAAAGCAATTGCCAATAAAACGAGTAAATTATTTTTCATGTGAAAGAAATGCTTAGTGTCAAATATACACGAAGCCTATTTACTTTTAACGAAGAATTTTCCACAAACGAATGGTACCATCATCGCTTGCTGAAAGTAAAAGACCATTCTTAAGAAAATGTAATGCGTTCACACTTCTTGTATGCCCTCCCCCACAAAGAAAATCTAGCGTTTCAGCATCCCATACTTTTATTTCTTTATCTCGACTTCCGGTAACAAAAACATGTCCTTTAGGATGGAAGACAATAGCATAGACATTTGCCTTATGTGCTGTAAAATTCATTAACGGAGTATACTTCTTTTTCGTGTTCCAAAGATGAATCTCTCCGTCTCTGCCCCCAGTCAAGAGTACACTCTTTTTCGGATGGTATGCGCAAGAGGCAACTCCCAAATCATTGACTTTCCTTTTTTCTATTGAATTAAAAAAAACGGGATCAACAACTTCCATTTCGCCATTTGAAAATGGAAAAGCTAATTCAGGTTCGTGGGTATTTATGGCAAACCGACGGATTTTAGTATCGGAAAGTGGAATTGTTCGCGAATAGCTTGCGTCTTTTCTGTTCCATTCTATAACATTCCCGTCGGCACCTACACTTAGCACATTATCCTCTACTATTTTAATATCGAAAACACCACCGGGGTGAACGTTGTAATTCTTAATTTCCTTTTTTTGTTCGATGTCAACTACGCTAATCGTGTTTTGCTGGCACCCAATCCATAATAACTTAGTGGTTTCATCATAAAGCAAGGAGAATACAGCACCGCTTGTCTTAATCTGAATTTCAGAAGACACACCGTATTCTGTATTCCACTCAGAGACCAATCCGTTTGCAGATGCTGTGAAAAAAGAATCGGCATGGGTGCCGTCCGCAATAGCGTATAACGGAGATTTCAAATCCCCGAACGAATCAAGCAATTCCAGCTTCATAAGGCTAATGTAAAATAAAAAAGGGACCGAAGTCCCTTTTTAAAGTAAGTCAAAAGCGTATTGAATCAATATCCTTGACGAAATCCACCTTCTCTACGGTTAGTAGATGTGCGTGGACGATCTTCAGCCTCTTTAACGTTGATCTTGCGACCTTTCATTTCGGCTTGGTCCAATGCATCAATTGCATTGCGTGCTTCAGCGTCATCTGACATTTCAACAAAACCAAAACCGCGTGAACGACCGGTATCACGGTCAGTAATCACTTTAGCAGAAGCTACTTCACCATATTGAGTGAAGATTGCTTGGAGCTCATCGCTCGTTAGACTGTAGTTCAGTCCAGAAACAAAAATGTTCATAAAAAAAATAAAATTAATTAATGCTTACTCCTCATCTAAACTGTAATTCCGAAGACTTTCATGAAGAAACAAATCGGTAAGCTTCAACAAAGATAGACGAATTTTTGAGAGTTGCAAGAAAAATAGCATATTTCTTAATCTCCGAAATATAACTCCACTTCATATCCGGCATGAGAGCGAATGTTCAAAACTTGCTGATTTTCAAAAATCAAGTATTGGCCTACAATTCCTTTCAGACGACCTTCATAAATATTTTCTGGAGATAGCTTCCATGCCTTTGGGTTAACTGGACGATCCTTGCAAGGAAATTGAATGTCCCAAACTTTGTCTTCATCGTCTATGAAATCTTGAAACAGATCTGGAATCTCAAACAATAATCTCTCCTTAGCCTCAAGTAAACCAGAACTCTCTGTGAATATTGGCTGAAGCATACCCTTCCAATTCGATTTATCTGAAACATGTTCCTTCAACATAATTTCAAACTCTCCTGCAAGCTGCCTATATGGAACCCTTGCGAAAATCAACCCTTGTCTCGCTCCTTGATCAATCCATCTTGAAAGTAAATTTCGTTCAGACGTCACCCCTACTTTCACCCCTGAAGTAAAAGAAAGATAAACTATATGCGGAATAAGATGATTGTCTCGCTCCCAATCCATGTCTCCGCGCAGAGCAGCGCCCTCATGCGCCTTGCACAGTTCAGGATGAATAATGCAGGGTGAAGCGTTTGAAGAATCTTGAAAACCATTCCAACACAATCCTTCTCCGAAAGTCTTGTTCAACTTTTCACCGTGCAGAACACATCGAATATCGCCTGTTGATGAAAGGCGCATTTGCTTACCGATTAATTCATTCAAATTAATTTCTCCCTGCAAATTCAAGTTCTCATATATCGGAAGAACATATTGCGCTTGCCCATTTTCAGACAAGCTCGTCCGCATTTTTCGTAAATGTGTCCTCATAATTTTGAAACAAAGAAAAAGAATACTATATTCGTTTCACTAAATTCTTTTATTATGAAGAAAAAATTACTTTCTCTTTTTGTTTTTGGAGCTGTTTTAACCGCTTCAGCGCAGACTGTTTTATTTGAAGACAATTTCGACTCCTACATCGTAGGGTCTGGTGTTGTTGCACAAAACACAAACTGGGCCTACTGGAGTGCTGGCACTCCCTCTGATGCCAATGTGAGCTCTAACTTCGCCAGCAGCGGAGCAAACAGTGCGAACATTAACGGTACTGCAACTGACTTAGTTTTACCTATTGGACCTTTCACATCAGGTAAATACGACATTAAATTTAAAATGTTTTTACCTGCCGGCGCGGGAGGATATTTCAACGCTCTTCATACTTGGTCGGGTTCCTCTACAGCTTACCAATGGGCGGGCGATGTCTTTTTTGATGGCGCTGGTGTTGCAACATGGACTACAGGTGGAGCTCAAGGTGGAGCGGTAACTGTTGGAACAGGTGTTTGGTTCGATGTTCAAGTTACTGCAGACTTAGACAATGATTTAGGAAGATTATATTTCAACGGTGTTGTTGCTAACGAATGGCAGTGGAGTTTAAACAACGCAAACGGTGCCGCGGGAACAAACGCTATAGCTGCTTTTGATTTTTACGGAACGAATACGGCTAACACAGCTGGAAACTATTACATCGATGATGTTCAAGTTATCGAGTCAACCGGTGTTGCTATTAAGCCTGTAGTTTCTGAAAAGATTTCTAAGGTTTCTATTTATCCAAATCCAACCAATTCAAATTTCAGCATTGAAATTCCTGAGAATTTCGTAGGTGGTGAAATTAGCATTATTGATCTAACTGGAAAAGTAGTGATGAGAGATCGCATTACACAGAGCGCTGTTAAACGTTTTGACGTATCTAATTTGAATGACGGGATTTATTTGATTCGCATGAACAACGGGTCGGCTCAATTCACTGACCGTCTTCTAAAGAAATAATAAACTGTTTTTTATTTGAAAGGAGCCAATTCGTTGGCTCCTTTTTATTTTTGGAACAATAGTTGAAAAAGCATTGAATGCAATTCAAATCTTTTTGAAAGAATTCAATCGCAAAAAGCAACGTATACCTAACTTTGAGTGTCTATTAGAGAGTTATGAAATTTATGAAAGCGAAAATCTTATTCTTCCTGCTTATTTCTTTAAGCCTTTGCGCAAACGCTCAAACCCAAAAAGCTAAATTGCCATATTCCATCAAAGGAAAAATTGAAGGGCTTCAAAATGTAGATATTTATCTCGCTAACTATTACGGAAACAAATTGTACTACAACGACACTTGTCATGTCGATGAAAAAGGGTTCTACGAATTTGAGGGAAAGCCATTCAACGAATGCGGAAAGTACGCCTTAGTCATGCCAGGGCCCCGCTACTTCGACTTCATCGCATCGGATGAACAAATTATCATCAACTGTTCTGCAGATGCTGATCTAAGTAAAATTGAAGTGGTTCAATCCAAAGAAAACAAACTTTTCTTTGAATACATCCGATACATCAACAGCAAAAGAAATGTTCGCCTGCCCATTGACAACTGCATTAACGATTCCTTGAAATCAGAAGCAGATAAAAAACCTTGCTTTGAAGAACTTACCAAATTGAATAACGAGGTAATCAATTACCAAAAAGAACTCACTAAAAACAATAGCGCTTCCCTTTTCGGAAAATACTTGCGTATGGGCATGGAAGAAGACATTCCAAGTGCACCTGCAGAAATTGCTGAGGACAAAAAGCAGCAATGGCAGTACTACTGGTACCGTCATCACTACTGGGACCGCTGCGATTTGAAAGATCCGCGTATGGTTCGCGATGGCGCGTTTCACAAGTTAGTAGAAGACTTCATTACGAAAACTCTTCCACAAATTCCTGACACTGTTTGCGCTGAAGTTCAAAAAATAATCAGTGCTACTGCCGGTAACGAGGAGTCTTTCAAGTACATCACTCACTTCGCGACCTACACGGGCGAGACTTCGAAGATCATGTGTATGGACGAGCTCTTCGTTTTTATGATTGACAATTATTATTCGAAAGGAATATGTGATTGGGTGAAAGAAGACAAGTTGAAGGAAATGAAGGAAGCAGCCGACAAGAAGCGTGACTGTCGTTGTGGAGAAAAGGCGCAAGACATCATACTACTTGACACTTCGGAAAAGAATTGGATATCCATGTACAAATCGCGCGGAGAATATACTCTCATGGTTATTTGGGAAAGCTCATGCGGCCATTGTAAAAAGGAAATTCCTCTTCTGCTCGAGATGTATCATAAGTATAAAGACAGAGGGTTTGTGGTGTATGCTATTGGGAATGATTATGAGAACGATAAATGGGTTCAGTTCATCAATGAAAATCATCTCGACTGGATTAACGTAAGCGACACTCCTGAAATCATGAAGCAGGAAAAAGCTCAAGAATTAATTTATAGCGGAGTTACAACACTTAAGAGCTTAAATTACCGCACGACCTGGGATGTCACTAGCACTCCAAAAGTTTTCTTAATGGATAAAGACATGAAGATTATTGCCAAGTCTTTGGGCGCTGAGCAACTTGACGAACTTCTAGAAAACTTATACAAAGGTGAAAAAGTAGAGACGGATAAGTTTCAAGAAACGGAGTACGAAGACGTTAACGCGCAACCAAAGAAATAATCTCTGCTGAAACATCTCCTTTCTGAGCATCGAATTGACGCACATGCGGCTTGTTTCGGTACCAAGTCATTTGTCGCTTTGCGTAGTTACGAGTGTTTTTCTTGATCTCAACAATAGCCTCTTCTTTCGAGCAGTCTCCTTCAAAATGTCTGAAAATTTCTCTGTAACCAACAGTATTCAAGGCTTGAAGTTGCTTCAATGATTGCAGTCCTTGAACTTCTTCAAACAGCCCCTCTTCCACCATTTTATCTACCCGAACGTTTATTCGGTCGTACACCCATTCGCGCTCTCCTGATAAGAATACGTGAACTATTTTCGCATCAATTGCATCGCTAGACTGCGTGCGTAATTCTGAAAATGGTTTTCCTGTAATTTGAATGACTTCTAACGCGCGAATTACACGATGTGCATTTTCTAAATCGGTTTGAGCAGCAAATTCTGGATCTTTCAATTGCAACTCTTTAACAAGTACTTCGAGCCCCTCCTTTTCGCATCTTTCATTCAGCGAATTTCGAACTTCCTTATCGCCAGGCAATTCGTCTAACCCATATAGTAAGGCGTCCATGTATAGCATACTTCCACCAACAACTACTGCGACCTCTTTGTCTTGAAACAACTCTTGAATTTTCATTCTTGCCTCCCGCGAAAACATACCAGCTGTGTATTCTTCTTCAACCGATAAAAAAGAGATGAAATGATGTGGAGCCGCGCTCAGTTCGTTCGTCGTTGGTTTTGCAACACCAATAGACATTTCACGATAAAACTGACGTGAATCGCAGGAAATAATTTCTGTTTGAAATTGCTGTGCTAATGAAATGGCCAAAGCTGTTTTACCGACACCCGTGGGTCCTGAAATAGCAATGAGCGTTTTCATTTTTTATCAGATTAAACCTCTTCCTACTTTCTTAATTTTCCCTTCTTCTACCATCTTAGGCATTAAGTTATCTAAAACTCCGTTAATGAACGTTGCAGACTTTGGCGTACTATAGAATTTCGCCAATTCAATGTATTCATTCATGGTAACTTTCGTAGGAATGCTTTCAAAGTATATTGCCTCTGCGATGGCCATTTTTAACAAAACTAAATCCATGTTAGCAATACGATCTGTTTCCCAATTCGGTGTAACCAACGCGACTCTTTCCTTTGTGTCTGCCCCTGTTGACAATGTTTTGCGGAATAACTGACGACAAAACTCTTCTTCCTCATCTCCTTCCTTCCACAAGGGCAGAAACTCAATATCGGTATCTGATTCCTTAATAGCTTTCAGAGAGCGCAAAACCATGCTTGCGGTTAGATCGATGTCGTCGTTCCAGAATATCCCTTGCTCTTCAAGATAGTCATGCATCAATTCAAAATTCACTAAATGACGTTTGAACAATTTTACCACAATCTCCTTATCGTGATCGAAACTTCGTTGGTCACTGCTGAGGTATTCTTGATAGTCGTGACAATCTTGAATATCCTTGAACATTTGCTTCAACAATTCACGATTTTCGGTCCACTTCAAGTGATTTTCCTTTGTGGCTTTTTCCAGTGACACACTGTGCGATAAAATGCGAAGTACCGCATTTGCAGCGAATTTGGTATTAGGATGAAGATCTTCGTGACTCGGAAGTTTTTTATTCATTCCTGATTCAATTTTTTCAATTGAAAGCGAATGCATTTCCACCATTAACTGAATGAAGCCAACATACAAATCGCGAAATCGGTTAACGCTTTCAAACAACATCTTTTCGTAGCTGGCAGCGTTCGGCTCATCGTCGTTGTAATAAGCGAAAAGTACTTGTAAAACTTTAATTCGTATGTGTCTTCTGTTTAGCATAATTCTTCCACTCTAATCAATGTCTCGTTTTAATATTCGCAATCGACTGAATGCGTTGCTCTGCCATTTGGTTTGCGGCTAAATAAGTCGGAATCCCTTTTTCTTTTGATGCTGAATAAATTCTGCGCGTCGTATCGTAAATCAACTCTGCTTGCGCTAAAGAGGCTTGACGGTTATATCCGACAATTTCCCAATAGCAATTGATGATTCCACCTGCGTTGACAAGGTAATCTGGAGCATATAAAATTCCTTTATCCAAAACGCGCTGTCCATCCTCGGCTTCAATAGCTAACTGATTATTCGCTGCTCCACAGATAATACCGCAAGACAATTGCTCTAACGTTTCCTTACTGACTGTGGCACCCATGGCGCAAGGGCTGTAGATGTCCATTGGAGTCGTGTAAACTTCTGATGGAAGTATGGCCTTTACACCGTGCTTCTTAACCACTTCATTCACGCGGTCTTGATCAATATCGGTAATAATCACATGTGCGTTTTCTTTTACCACATACTCCACAAGGTATTCTCCAACATGTCCGACTCCTTGAACGACAATCGTTTTTCCAGAAAGCGATTCACTGCCGGTTTGTTCCTTCACACTGGCCTTCATGCCCATGTAAACACCATAAGCCGTAACTGGACTTGGATCTCCGCCGCCGCCCATGTAATCTGGCAAACCAACAACGTGGTCGGTTTCCATCTTTACATATTCCATGTCACGGGTACCAATACCCATGTCTTCGGCGGTGATGTATCTTCCACCCAAACCGTCTACGAATTTCCCGAAGCTACGCATGAGCGCTTCGTTTTTATCTTTTTTTGAATCTGCAATTATCACAGCTTTTCCTCCACCGATATTCAATCCGGCAAGAGCGCTTTTATAAGTCATACCCCGTGAAAGACGAAGTGCATCAGTCAATGCGTCGCCTTCTGAGGCATACATCCACATGCGCGTTCCGCCCACTGCTGGTCCTAATGTTGTGTTGTGAATTGCTATTATAGCTTTTAATCCGGTTGCATTATCCTGACAAAAAACCACTTGCTCGTGGTTATGCAACGCCATTATATCGGTAACTGCAGACATTTCTGCAGAGCTGTTTTGTTGAGTCATAAAAAATGATTTCCTGTTGAAAGATTAACTTTCAGTCGCGAATTTAGAACTTTACTGCGAAAGTTCCGCTATTATTGAAGAATTTCGTCAATGGCTATTGCCAATCTGCGATCTCTCTCCGTAACTACATCTCCAGCGTCGTGCGTGCTTAATTCAAGACGAACGTAATTATAAACGCTAAACCAGGCCGGATGATGACCATGCTTTTCAGCCAAGAAAGCTACTCTCGTTAAGAATGTAAATGCCTCTTGGAAGTCTTTGAAACGAAATTCTCTAACGAGTTTATTGTCCAATTCGCGCCACATAGTGCTTTAATTTTCCCAAATGTACACTTTTTTCTTCCAACCATTCACATTCCACATTGAATAATTGATAATGAATTAAAGTTGAGGAAACAACATTTTGAACCAATTTTGAATCATGATAAACGGACAATGCCTTCTTTCTTTTACTCCCATGCGTGCAGAAGCTTCTGACCGCAGCGAACAAGTGAGTCAACTAATTTTCGGAGAAACCTACGAAGTGCTCGAGGAAAATGAGAAATGGTATTTCATTGAAACGAGCTTCGATCAATACCGAGGATGGATTGACAAAAAGCAATTCTCGCCACAGGTGTTTGAAGTTGACACCAACCGAGTTTATGCTTATCCAAGTGCTCTTCAACAATTCGAAAACAAACAAATACTTATGCCTCTTGGAGCATTTGTCCCCTTAGATTTTCCATTTCAAATGCTGTCTTTGAATGATGCGGTTACTTTGTTCAAGTCCTATGTTGGTGTGCCCTATGTTTGGGGCGGAAAGACCAATTTCGGATACGACTGTTCTGGCTTCACTCAATCATTTTACAAGACACTCGGACTTTCCTTAAAACGCGATGCTTATCAGCAGGCTAGTGAGGGAACAGACGTCTTGCTACTTTCTGAAGCCCAAACAGGTGACCTTGCTTTCTTTGACAATGCTGAAGGTCGAATCACGCATGTTGGGGTAATTATGGAGACCAACGGAAGTTTCGAAATACTTCACGCTTCAGGCGAACTGAGAATAGACCTATTGGATCATCAGGGCATCAATAAAAAAAGCGAAGGTTATTCGCATAACCTTCGCCTCATTCGTAGAATTTTATAAGTCTTATTTCGCGCTCAGCGCATCTTCAATAAGTTTCACAATATGTCCGCGGTGCGCCTTTGTTAATGCACCTCCCGCAACATTGCCCACTTCCATTTTCATAATTCGCTTTAACTCAGATAAGGCTACGCTCTGAGTAACATTATCATATCTGTTTTTCACGTCGAGCATATCAATTAATCTACGTGTGTATTCGATTTGCAAATTCTGACGAATCGTGTTCACTTCACCCTTCAAATCAGATTCAAAAATAGCTTGCGATAAATCGAACAGAACCTCGTCGATTGAATATGTGTTTCCATACATGTAACTATCAATGATTCTTTGATGAACACGCGGGTGCATCAAGTGATTCAAGCACTCCGATTGCATATCTAAAATACGATTGTGAATCTTCGGGTCATCACTTTTCGCATATTGACTAAAGCCTCTTCTTTGATCCAACAAGTAATTGAAGGTTGGGATAGCCTCACTCCAAACATCTCCTGCGAATGCATATTTCGCCAAAGCCTTCATGGCTTCTTTTTGCTGCACTTCCGAAACCGGCTCCAATGGCTTAACTAAAGAACCTTGTCCCGCATAAGCTCTATCGTAATGCACCCCTCCTATTTGACGAGTCATTACATTGGTTTGAATACCGTATTCTTTCGTTGCAATCAAAAAAGATTGAAGCAAC
>CAMCUG010000009.1 GCA_945878835.1 Chryseobacterium gleum
GGAGAAGGTCCCAAGGGTTCGGCTGTTCGCCGATTAAAGTGGCACGCGAGCTGGGTTCAGAACGTCGTGAGACAGTTCGGTCCCTATCTGTTGTGGGCGTTTGAAGCTTGAGAGAACCTTTCTCTAGTACGAGAGGACCGGGAAGGACGAACCTCTGGTGTATCTGTTGTGGCGCCAGCTGCAGTGCAGAGTAACTAAGTTCGGATGAGATAAGCGCTGAAAGCATCTAAGCGCGAAACTCGCCTCAAGATGAGGCTTCATTGAGAGTCGTCAAAGATGATGACGTTGATAGGCCACAGATGTAAAGACAGTAATGTCAAAGTCAAGTGGTACTAATTACTCGAATGCTTATAAAACAAAACTCTATCAATATATCTCTTTTTTAGGTGATTATAGCAGTGAGGTCCACCTCTTCCCATTCCGAACAGAGAAGTTAAGCTCACTTGCGCAGATGGTACTACAGTAACATGTGGGAGAGTATGTCGTCGCCGATCTTCAAAAAGCCCCCCGAGAAATCAGGGGGCTTTTTCTAGTATTTTACTTTTTTTAATTATTAATCTGCTCAATTTTAATTATGAATCAAGGATTAATTGAAATAAAACTCTTTACAGAGAGGTATATTACGAATTCAAGCGTAAATTTGACACACTAAAAAAATATAAAATGAAAAAAATTATCTTAGCCCTTATGATTGCTTGCACAGCTTCAATAGCTTCTGCACAGTATAAAGTTGTTACCATTGTTGAGTCCATTCTTCCTGGAGGTCTAGGAAGATCTCGTATGCTTGAAGCCACTACAGAATTAGACTACAACGCCTACACTACTACCCGCGTAGATGGAAAAGATTCTAAACAAGGAGACATCGATCGCGGTGACATCAAAATTGGTGGCATGCGTGAAACCAAAATGTTGAACTTCTTCAGCATGGTAGGTATCAATTTTCAGAACATTGCTTCAAATGATGCTTTGATTATGTCTAAGCTGAACGAAATGGACGCGCAAGGATATGAATTAGCTTTTGTTGCTTCCGGAGTTGAAAGCGATGCTGGAAAGGATGACGGACAAGGTCTTTTTATTACACGTCTCTATTTCAGAAAGAAATAATTCAATTTAGTTGAATAATAAATGGGGTCATCGGCCCCATTTTTTTTGCTTTAATTTCTATCAAGCGTTAGAGGTTCGACTGTATATTCAGGATTACTTTTTTCTTTGGGAAGCAGCGCGAGGAACGAAAGTTCCCTAGCGATTCATAGTTTGGCTCGAGAGCTCAAGCGTCTGTGCAATAATTTCTGAAGAAATCCGAGTCTCTTTCAATTGAGTCTCTGAAAACAACAGCAAGAGTTCTGTGGGCATGTTTCCAACCAATTCATCGTTGGCCATTGGGCATCCGCCTAAACCGCCAAAAGCACCGTCGAATCGACGACACCCGCTATCATATGCCGTTTGAATTTTCTCCATCGCGTTATCGAAACGGGAGTGAAGATGTGCGCCAACAGTGCAGTTTGAAAGCGATAGAGAAGCTTTGAATAATTGCTGAATACTTTCCGGAGTGGCACTTCCAATTGTATCTGACATCATGATTTCAGAAATACCAAAATCATTTGCCAATCGCTGAGAAAGAGCTGTAGGAATTTCTTCATTCCAAATTTCATTATACGGGTTTCCGAAAGCCATACTTAAATACACGACAAGCTTTTTATTTTTAGCTTCTGTTTTCTTCAGAATGGACTCTAAAACAACTAAACTTTCTTCAATGCTCTTGCCTGTATTTCGAAGCTGAAAAGTATTGTTAATTGAAAACGGGTATCCAATAAATTCAATTCGTTCGTGGGTTAATGCTTCATCAGCGCCGCGTTCATTCGCAACAATAGCCAAAAGTTTGGTTTGACTCGGGTTTAGTTGATCAAGTACTTCACGAGTGTCTTTCAACTGGGGTATGGCCTTCTCACTTACAAAAGACCCAAAATCTAATCTGTCGAATCTAAGGGTTAACAAGTGATTCAAGTATTGAATTTTTTGTTCAGTTGGAATGAATGTGGCAATGCCCTGCATCGCATCACGCGGGCATTCTGTTAAATACAAATCGCGACTCATGCTACAAAGGTATTCTTATTTTATATTGAAAGGACGGCTTTGTAAATTTTGAAAAGGAAGATTTCTTTTCGTGAGTGATGTTTTGATGATTTCTTTTTTCTTATAAGATATTCCTTGACCAATGAATATTTTTTCATGTTGAATTTCATTCATAAAAGTTGAATCCATTTTGTGCTTTTTTAGTTCTTCATTCAACAAGAGATAAGACACCTTTTTTCGATGTCGAAAAGTTGCGAAAGAGAACATATTTTGATTTTCATTCCAAGAAAAATAAGTAGGAAAAGGAATTCGTTTTATCTGCTGGGTTGCTCTGTTTTGTTGACATTTCCACATTGAAATTTTCGATGTGTATTTCTGTGCGATCGAATCGCTGTTGCAAGCAAGGATGAGCTCAGATTCAGTGCCAATGAGTAAGAGGTTCGATTTGTAATAAGTGAACATTATTCCGGTACTAGCGGGTGTTTTGTAGCTGAAGAAAATGAATAGAAGAGTTAGCATGCCTGCACTATGCATAGCCTGTTTCCATTTAAAAATTATCACAAGAAAAATAGAGAGTAAGAATGCATAGGCGGTTAGCGCTTGTTCAAAGCTGAAATTAATTTCTGATAATTGAGCATTCGGCAAATAATGAATCAAGTGTATGAATTGATTCATTCCAGAAGTGGTGAGATCTAAAATTTGAGTAATCAAATTTCCGAATATTGGAATTTCAGATAATAAAATAAAGGCGATACCGATATAAATAATCAAGCTTGACCAGGGTACTAAAATTAGATTGGCCGCAATGAAGTATGTGGGAAAGGAGTGAAAGATGTAAAGTGTAATGGGAAGTGTCGCTATTTGTGCGGAAAGAGTAATACTTGAAGATGAAATAAGGTAGTAGGCAATTTTATTTTCAGTGTAGAGGTGTCGCATGATAATCGGGTGAATGACCACTATGCCAAGCACGGCAGTGAGGGAAAGAAGAAATCCTAGGTTGAAGATTAGAAATGGTTGGAAATAGAGAATGAGTAAACTGGAACCCGCGATTGTGTTTGCTGTATTTCTCGACAGTAAAAAACAGTCTGAAATAACGAAGAACGAGAACATGCAGCAAGCGCGAACAACGCTTGCAGAAAACCCGGTAATTGCCCCATACCCCCATAAGAGAGTCATGGCTAGAATAAAAGTTAGCCACTTTCTTTTTTTTCGAAATAGAATTTTTAGAATGACAAGAATAAGTTGGTAGATAAGAGCCACATGCATACCCGAGACGGCGAGAATATGAACAACACCAGCCACGGAATAGTCGGCAGTAGTTTCTTTCGATAATAAGCTCGTTTCACCGAGCAGGAGGGCCGAGAGAATGGCTGCTGAAGAGGAATCGGAAATTGATGTAGTGATTTTTTGCTGAAGATGTTTTTGAATTTTTTGAGGAAGAAAATGAATGTTAGACCTGTTTTTCGAAGAGGATTGGAGGATAGTATCAACATGAAATTGAAGCGTTATTCCATTGGCGAGCATTTGTTTTTTTTGATTGAAAAGCCAAGGGAGTTTAGGAGGCAAAATTTCAAGAAATGTTCCCTCTGCAACAAGTTCGTCGCCTGACTGAAGGCATTCCATATTCTTAAGTTCGACCAGAAATTCATGGTTATTAGCGGACGCTACATATTGGTTCAGACGAAGTTGTTTTTCAATTTGAAATTGAATTTGAACTCGTTGATTTTGAAAAGTAGAATTTCTTTGTGTGAAACTATTCACCGTGTGTAATCCAAGAAAAAAAGAGAGAATGAGGATAAATAAAGTCTGTAGTGGAGGACTTTTTTTTCTTAAAATGAACCAGAGGCAACAGACAAAAACAAGAGCAACGGCGTAACAAGTCCAAGTCGAAGCGATGGCGCATTGAAATTCAATTAGAATTCCGACAATAAAGAAAATACAGATGATTACCAGCGGTGATCTTCGAATAAATGCAAACATGAATTTCCGATTTTATTCGGAAAATAGCTTAGAATCTAATTGCTGAAAATTTTGTTTATGCTTCAAAAAGAAGGAAACCAAGATGCTGCCTCGGTATTGGCCGCATAAGTTGGGTGATTTCCAGTGTGGTTTTTCTTGTTTTCGAAGCTTAATGTAGTATCCGAAATTCAAATAGAAGTGAAGATGAGCTTTTAGCACTGCCAAGAAATAGGCGAAGTTTCCTTCAGTTAAAAAACGAATCCCCGCAATTCCATCTAAAATCATTCTTCTGAAAATGAAAGGAAGAAGTGCCGAGGAGCGGTGATTCTTCAACAACAAGAAAAGATTGTTTCTGAAATTCAGATAAGTTTTAAAAGAACTTTGACGATCCAAAGTGCCTCCTCCGATATGGTAGACTTTGGCTTCACCGCATAAACCGATTTTGTATCCGCGATTTTTTAATCTCCAACACAAATCAATTTCTTCCATGTGTGCAAAGAAGGTTCCATCGAAACCATTTACTTCTTTCCAAGCATAAGACTTAATCGTTAATGCTGCACCACTGGCCCAAAACACTTCTCTGTTTGAATTGTATTGTCCAACATTTTTTTCGAACGCATAGAAAATTCTTCCGGCGCAAAAAGCAAATCCATCTTTGTCGAGATAACCGCCTGCAGCACCTGCATATTCAAAACAATCTTGTTCTGCGTGACTCAATATAATTGGCGCACAAGCAACTAGATTTGGATCGGATTCGAGGTATTCGATTTGAGGCCCAAGCCAATTTTGAGGAACTTCAACATCGCTATTCAACAAAACGAAATAATCGTAATCGAGATTTTTCAATCCAAGATTATATCCTTCGGCGAATCCGTAATTTTTATCGAGTTGAATGCTTTTAACAGCTGGATAAACATCATTCAACAATTGAATAGAATCATCAGTTGAACAATTGTCAATGACAATGACATCTGCCTCTTCCGAGTTCGCTAGAACAGATGGTAAGAATTGCTTTAAGTATTTTGCTCCGTTCCAATTGAGAATAACAACGGCAATGGTTTTGTCGCGAGTCATTTCATTAATGCGGATTGTACCAAAGATCTTCTAATTCGTCACCGCTGTATGGATCTTGGTTCTGATTGTTTCCAATTCTTCCTGTTGATGATGGGTCATTCATTTGTCTAGAACGCACGAGATTTTTCCAATCGAAATTTCTTATTTCATTAGGAATGTCAGAGTGTAACAATTCCATATCATAGTTCAAACTGGTGTTGTAGAAAAGGAATCTGCGGTCACGCATTCCTGTGTTAGTCGTGTAGTAATGCCATATTTCGAAGGGCCAATAATCCGGATCGTTATTTCTTACGATACGCGTACTTGGCTTTCCATATTGAAGATAAACACGTCCGCGATCTGTTTCCCAACCCGCTTTAATGCGTGTACCGAATTCTTTTTGAACAGCGCGCACATCTTGATAGTAATCGTTCCACGCTTTTTCAGGGTTAGTTGAATTTCTTCTATACCAAAATGTGTACATGAAACTCTGACGTGTTCTAAGGTCAGTATTTTTTAGAATGTTATCTATTGTATTTCGTTCAACGCTTTCAGCAATGGGTAAGCACGATTGAATATGAGCGTACAATGAATCGCTGTTGTTATAACGCGCAATGAAGGTATTCGAAATATCGAGGCTATTCGGCGGGGTATATGTGTTCTCAAGAGTTTTATTACGAGTGAATTTTCGGAATTGCGTGCATACAACCTTCCCTTCACGATCGAGCATTTCCAACTTCACTCTGTAATCTCCTGTTAGCAGATTACTTATATCTATAGTATGAATGAGCGGAAGAATTTCTTCTGCCTCTGCTCGAATGATTCGTTTTGTGGCTGGAATTTCATTTTGAAGGGCATCTGTAACACAAAAGGTGTAAGCGAAACTTACTTGTTTACCCAGCAGTTTTCTTGAGTTGTATAGTTCTGCGTAGAGAATGAGTCCGTTCAGAGATGTTGGATAATAATTGGATACGTATGGAATTAAATCATAGCCGGCTTTACTAAAAGCATTTTCTTGAATGGTATTGGTTAAAGCGCTAACAAAGGCAATATCGGAGAAGAAACAGCCCTCTGATAAGTGAGTAATCTCAATGGTTTCAGAATGCTTCAGCGGCTCTGCTAGTGAATCATTCGCGTCTGAAATTTCGATTTCTAATTGATAACTTCCATCTGCTAATGGGAATCGTTCAACGGACATAAAATCAGAAGTCGAAGGCAGGAGAGAGGGAGTACTACTCGCGTTGAATTTTGCGTATTGAAAAACTTTATTTCCTTGTGAAATGATCACATTGCATTTGGCTTGAGCCATGTATTGACCGTCTTGATTTTTGATGGCTTTCATTGATTTTCCCTCAAAGGAAAACACAACTTCTATATATGGTCCGGTTTCAGAATTGTAAAAAGTCTGGTGGTCAATGAACACGCGTACTGCAAGTGCATTAAGAGAAAGGACAAGTCCGGAAATTAAGAGAATAAGATGCCTCATGTGTGCAAAGATGAGAATGAAACTAAGAAAAAAATAATAAGAAATTGGAATTGATTATCTTCCTATGACTCTGTGCAAATCATCTATGGTCAAATCCCAAAGCATTCGAGCGTCTTCTTCATCGCCTTCATCACAAAAATCGGTAATGATTAAAGCGATATCATTGGTCATTTCGTCAACTTTAATGCGCATTTCAAAGAAGGTGTCATCGAAATCTTTTTCATCCCATTGCCAGCAAATGAATTGGTTTTTTTTAGATGAAAGAAGTGTGGCTTGACGCTCCTCATCTTCCCACTTAAACGTAAATCGATCTCCTTTTTGGTTTACGGAATCCGCGAACCACTCTTCTAGGCTGCTAGGGTTACTGATGCAATTGTAAAGAATGAGCGTAGAGCTATGGACGAGGTATTCTATTTCGAATTGAATTTTGCTCATATAAAACTTGTATAGGTATCTTAAAGATAGGCAATTCAATTAAACAATTGGCAAATAATGGATGATGATTTTTACCGTTCTATCAAATAGGATTTCTCCCAACATGTTTTTCCGTTTTTATTTACCACTGAAATGTTCAGTGTTCTCTCTTTAGCTGCTCCAGAAAAGGAGATCTGTGCAAAGTTCTGTTCGCCTACAAATGTGCCTTCAACACGATTTGCATTCACTTCTTTGCTATTGCTATATGGTTTGCTGGTTAATGGAGAAGCAGTAATGTCGAGCACACGAAGATTGTTGTTTAGTTTCACTTCAGATAATTCGGCGAAGTGTCTATCGCCTGTTAAAAACATCACATTCTTAATGTTGTTTTTAGCAAGAAGTTGAAGAAGATATTCTTTTTCGTCTTTGTAATTCGCGTAATTCTCAAAATCGGCAACAGAGGAAAGAACCTGACTACCAATTGTAATGAGTTTAAAAGAAGCTTTACTTGCTTTTAAGTCTTCGATGAGCCAATGAATTTGTTCTTTACCGAGCATCTGTGGAGCAATTCCGTCTGTTCCAGGAGGAATTCTAAAACTTCTGTTGTCCATTAAATAGAGGTCCACATCGTTGATGCTTACTTTACCCGTGATGCAGTTGTTTTCATTTTTTGAAAATCCGTAATTCGAATTGCCCCACATCTCTTTGAAGGCGGCTAAACTCTCTTTTTTATATTGAAAGGAAGAGTGACTATCATTTGGACCAAAATCGTGGTCATCCCAAACGGCGTATTGGGGACAAGAAGAAAGTAGTTTTTGAATGGAAGGAACTTGTCGCGCTTTTAAGTATCGAGCTTCCATATTGGCTTGTGTTTCAAAGTCGCCTTCACGCAAATAGATGTTGTCTCCGCCCCAAATCATTGCATTCGGATGAAGTTCAGAAATGAGATTGAAAATAGAGTCAGGTTGTCCGTAGGCCTTGCCTGGTCTATCGAATTCTTTGTCGTTCACATAGGTACAACTGCCGAAAATCACAGAGAAATTCGGAGCATCTTTTCGCCATTGCCACAACTCTTGCGTAGTAAATTCATAAATTTTAGTTTTGAAACTTTTACTTTCAAGAAAGAAAGTGTAATGTGCTCCTGGTTGAAGAGAGGACAACACAATTTTTGTTGAAAGGTTGTTTTCATTCGGAACAAGAAAAAACTCTTTTCCCCCTTGTGAAGTAGCAACCTCTGGAGCAATTGTTGAGTATTTAATAGAAATGGTTTCGTTTTCCATTGGCCAATGCACCCATATTTCAGCGTTACGCTGCCCCACATGTCCAAGCATGACAATTTCAGATTGAGCGGTGCATTGGAGCGTGAAAACACTCAGTAAGATTATGAAGATTGATTTGATAGGCATTGGTCTAGTTTTTTGTTGCTGATTTTCCAACTGTATTTTTCTTCAACATAGAGTCGGTTCGTTTTTCCATCTGAATTTTGTGCGGCTTCATTCAACAAATAATATTGAATGGCTTTTGCAAATTCAAAAGTCGTATTGGCTTCAATGATTTTCGATTCATTTTTTTCTGAAAAGGCTTCGGCTGCAAGTGAGGTTGTGATTACGGGTAGCTCGCTTGACATGGCTTCGAGAATTTTATTCTGCATTCCAGCGCCAATGAACATGGGGGCTACGAAAATGCATGATTCACAATAAGCCTGACGAATATCGCTCATCCAGCCAGAAACCGTTATCCGAGCGCTAGCCAGATTTAAAACTTCGGAAGATGGATTTGTCCCAGCAAGAAGCAATGTGATTTCCGGAAATTGTGCAATTAATTTCGGAAGTATTTCTTCAACAAGAAAAATAGCAGCCGCGATATTTGGCGGATAATTCATGTTGCCCGCAAATACTATATCGTGTTTTTTTGAAAGGTTCAAATTCTTGAAATTTGAAGTGTCCACACCATTCGGAACAATCTCTATTTTTTTGTTGGAAGGAATCGTCAGCAAATTTCGGTCTTGATGGCTAATGATTGAATGGCTATTGAAATAATCGAAAATGCGTCGCTCGTATTTTTTAGCGCGTTCGTTTTCAACTTTCCAAAAAAGTTTCCGAAATCCTTTAGCAGTCGAAGCCCTGCGCATTGCTGCAGCGCTGAAGGCATCCATGTAGTCAATTGTTTTTTCAAATTGAAAAAGATCTTTGACGTATTCCGAAGTTCGAATGAGCTGACAGTATATATGTTCGGTTTTGAAGTTCTGAATGATGGTTTCAATTTTCTTTTTGTTTTTCCATTCAAGAAAATAAGTAACCTGAAAAGGCAACTTGTGAAAAAGAGCGAAAAACATTCGGAAAGGAATTTTCCATTTAGCTAATTCAATCATGTGCAATTCAGAAACCATTTCTTTAAGCACGGAAGTATCAATTTGCTCGGTGCCTTCGTTCAAGCAAATGAGGCAAATTTCATGTGTTTGTGAAAGATGTTTTATCTGATGAAAGATGCGAAGTTTATCTCCTTTTTCCAACGGATACGGAATGCGTGATGTGAGCACTACGATTTTCATCTTTTCGGAAGCGATTTAATGAAGTGAACCATGGGTTGAGCAATTTTTGGACTGCTATACGATTCTTGCATGAATTGCTGCGCATTGTTTCCGATTCTTTCGCGTTCATTTGGATCTTGCAAGGCGCGGAGCGCAGCCACCCACTCTTCAGAAGTTTCGGCGAGGTAGAATTCTTTTCTATCCTCTACATCAATGCCTCGAATTCCTTGCTCAGTTGAGATAACAGCCATACCCATTGCGAAGGCCTCAAGAATTTTTATACGAATGCCGGATCCAGATTGTAAAGGAACAATCATGATTTGAAAATTACGAGCGAAAGCTTCTGCACTTTCAACTTCGCCCCATGAAACTACTCCTAGTGTTTTATTGTGGTCAAGGTTAGCTGGCATTTTTCTTCCTGCAATATGAAGTTCGAAATTTGGAAACTCTTCTAAAATAGCGGGTAGTGTGTTTTTAATAAAACTAGTTATCGCTTCAATATTTGGGAGCCAATCCATGGAGCCAATGTGGTAAACCTTCAACTCATGTCCATGCATTACTTTCGGCTCTTGAATGGCCATGGCAACAGGCAAGAGATACGACGGTTTTTGAGATAGGGCTTTGGTAAATTGAAGGTCTTCGTGGCTAATACAAGCAATGCCATCAACGCTTCTCCAAGCTTCTATTTCAGCTTTGTAAAGTTTTTTACCGAGGTAGGAGAGGTAAACTCTTTTGAAGAAATTCTTTTCACCGACGGCAAGCTTGTTCCAAATTTGGTGCTCAATATTGTGTGATCGGAGAATGACTTTCGTGTTAACGTTTCTTCGAATGGTTGGTAAATACGGAGTGGTGAAAATGCTTTCAAGAATGATACAATCGTATTTTTCTTTTTGAAGCAGTCGCGTTAAACGAATATCTACATCTACTGAAAAGAAACGGCTGAGATTGTATGGATCACGAGTCATGAAGTTGCAATACACATCCACGAAATTCATATTGGTGTCTACATAGACTCCTTCGATGTCTGTTTTTTGCACATATTCTTCGGGCATGGTTTCAGGAAGAAAGTCGTGCTTATCAGTGAAGAGGGTGAAAACTTTTACGCCATGTCCTGATTGCATGAGACCTGTTGTTAAGGCGTGAAAAGCGATGCATCCGCCATCGGTTAGTGGGAGCGGTGGTTTCTGACAGATCTGAAGGAATTTCATTCGGTTTCAGATTTGTTTTTACGTTCTTTCTTTTTGAAGATATTCCATTGCCATTTACCTTCCATTCGTGCTCGGTAGGTAATGAAAAGACCCATTGGCAAGGTTACAAAAGTTGCTAACCACATTCCAATATAAGGTTCGAGAATGTTGCTCTTGGTCATTTTCTCACCAGCTATGGTAAGCATTTCAAACAGAATGAAAATTCCAAGTGCAAGAATTGTTGGCCAACCGAGGCCCCCTTTTCGAATGATTGCTCCGAGCGGGGCCCCAATGAAAAACAAGATTATGCAAGAAAATGCCAACGTGAATTTTCGATGCCATTCGATTTTATGTCGGTTAATGAATTTCGTTCTATTCAAGAACTCTTCGTTCATACCCTCTAACGTTTTTTGTTGCTTCGCGTTATTATCTAAAGCCACATTTTTAGCGCTGGTAATCGAAGGTGTGTTCACGTCTTTTTGTGTAGTGTTACTGCCTTGAAAATGCTGTATTGCAATAGCTAAGCTATCGCGTTGAATCGCAAGACTGTCAATGGTTTGATCGAGTTGGGCAACCGTCATCATTTCAAACGAATTCTTGAAAATCTCTTCGTCATTATTTTGGAAGATGAAAGAACTCAGATCAAGTCTAAGAACCATTGTTTCAAAATTTCCTGAAACAAGCGGCATGTGCTTAATAGGTTTTTGAGGCTGCATAGCACCTTTCTTTGGCCTATTGGTCTCCTCTTTTTCTTCGTAGGTAACTCCGTTCTTCAATGTTAAAATTAGAAATCGTTTGTCTGCGGTCTCACTCATATCACCCTCTTGCGCGCGAATTACAGTGCGATTGCCTAAATTCTGATTTCGGTGATCGTAGATTAGCACATCTCTCAGCAGGCCTGTTTCTATGTTTTTGTCCATCACACGAATGCTAATTCCTTCAATGCCGTTGTAGAAAACTCCGCTTTCAAGATTTAATGTTGGACGTTGTTGGACAATACTGTATAGCAGTGTTCTAAATTTTAAGTTTGCAATAGGCCATGCGTTATTCGCAAAGACAAATGAAAAGATGGATAAGGCAAACATGAAAACGACAAGTGGACGTAAGATTCTGCTTAGAGACATGCCAGCGCTTTTCATTGCGGTGAGTTCATAGTTTTCAGCAAGTGTCCCAAACGTCATAATGCTGGACATAAGTATCGCTAGGGGAAGGGCCATATTTACAATGCGGGCGCTTGCATACACAAGCAATTGTAAAATGGTTAATGTGTCAATTCCTTTTCCAACTAAATCATCTAAATACACCCAAATGAATTGCATTTCAAAAATGAACATTGCAATTAAAAATGTAATAATGAAAGGACCAATGTAGGCCTTCAGGAGTAGTCGTGATATTTTAGGAAGTAGAGTCAAGAAAGCAAAAATACTGACTATATTGCCACCTCAAATCTGCAAAATGAAAAAACTATACTTTTTAGCTGCGCTGTTTGTTTCTGTGCAAGTAATGGCACAAGAGCCAGTTGGATTCAGAGAGTCCTCTGAATCGTTTAATTCTCGCGTTGTAAGCGTTCAAGTGTCAGACTTGACCAGTGAAGAATTGTGGGCAATGGCCGATGAGTCGGACAAGAATGGCACTCTTCCTATTTACGGAAAGATTATAGAACATCCGATGAATTCACTCAATGATGGTGATTGGACCTATTTTCCAAATGGAGATAAAATGTGGCAATTGCGTGTTCACAGCATAGGTGCATTGAGCATGGATGTGTTTTTCAAACAATTGTATTTACCAGAAGGAACGTCCTTGTTTGCATATACTGCGGATCGCGAGTGGTTTGTGGGGCCATACGATAGTGAGGAAAATTCAACATCAGGAAAATACCGCACACCAGAGATTTTCGGAGACGAAATTGTTTTGGAATATTACCAACCTTTCGAAGTGATGGAGCAACCTGTGTTAAACATTCGCGGGTTTGGTCATTACTTCAGATTTGTTCACGACGATCGCTTCGAGCGTGCTTCTGATCCATGCGAAATTGACATTAAATGTCCGGAAGGAGACGAGTGGGCAGATGATATGCGAGCGGTTGTGAAATTAAGTATTCCTGCGGGAGGTGGGGTAGGCTTGTGCTCAGGCACGCTAATGAATAACACTTCTTACGATTGTAGAAAATTCGTTTTAACAGCAATGCATTGCACAGAATCTTCTTCAACGGCTGATTTTGGAAATATTGTAGTCCGATTCAACTATCAGAAGAGCGCATGCGGAACAGGAATTAGCTCATCTGCTCAGCAGAAGACAGGAACAACGCGTTTGGCCGATTCGAACGATGGGGGCGGGTCTTCGGGAAGTGATTTTTGTTTGTTGGAAATGACTCAGGCTATTCCTACTACTTGGCCGGTTTATTATGCTGGATGGAACGCGAGCACATCTACGCCAACAGCATCAGCATCTGGATGGAAGGCCATTTGCATTCACCACCCTGCTGGAGATGTGAAGAAAATCTCTACTGCAGGAACCGTTACTACGGGAACTTGGCAAACGTCGGGGCAACACTGGAGAGTAAACTGGATTGAAACGGTAACGAATTGGGGTGTTACAGAAGGAGGATCATCGGGATCTCCCTTATTCAATAAAGATCATCAAGTTATTGGAACACTAACCGGTGGAGGATCTTTTTGTACTGCTCAAACTGCCCCTGATTATTATGGTAAAATGGACAAGCACTTCACGGGCAATCCGAATCCGTCGAACGAAGATTTAGTAGATTGGTTAGATGATGCAGGAACTGGAATCTTAGCAATTGATGGATCTTATCCTGGAACAGCCGCTGTTCAACCATGCTTTGGTGTTGTTGGTGTGGACGAGAGCTTGTCTTTTCAAGAGCTAACTATGTTTCCAACCCGTGTTGAAGATAGCTTCACCTTGATATGTCCACGTTTCGATTTGTTGAAGGAAATCCGCATCTACACTCAAGATGGAAGATTGGTTGAAAGTTTGAATTTGAATGCTTCTTCAACAACGATTTCTGCGAATGCATTTGCAGGTGGAATGTACTTCATTCAAGTGGTGAAGAAAGACGGTTCTTCCTTCAATAAGAAATTTGTGAAATTGTAATGTTATTTGAATCCTTTCCGAAATCGTGGAGCGCTTTGCTTCGTGAAGAAGCACGAAAGGATTATCTATTTTCATTAGAGAAAAAGGTCGAGGAAGCATATGCTTCCTCGATTTGTTTTCCACCTAAACAAAAAATCTTTGAAGCTTTCGCTTTGTGCAAGCCGCAGGATGCTCGCGTTGTGATTCTTGGACAGGATCCTTATCATGGGTCAGGAGAAGCGCACGGCTTGGCTTTCAGCGTTCGTCAAGGAATAAAGATGCCGCCTTCGTTGCGGAATATTTTTAAAGAGTTGGAAAGTGAATTCGGAATAGACTTAACTCGAACTACCGATTTAACATCTTGGGCAGAGCAGGGCGTATTGTTATTGAACAGCGTTTTAACGGTGGAAAAAGACAAGGCAGGAAGTCATTCTAAATGGGGGTGGGAGGAATTTACCAATGCAACGATTGAATTGATTTCGAAAGAAAACGCGCATGTCGTTTTTGTTCTGTGGGGAGACTATGCGCGGAAGAAAAGTGTTTTAATTGACATGTCGAAACATGCAATTATTGAAAGCGTCCATCCATCGCCGCTTTCGTCTTATCGAGGTTTTTTCGGATCGAAGCCGTTTTCGAAGATTAATGAGCAATTGAGAACTTGGGGGAAGAAGGATGTTAAATGGTAGGGAAACTAGGAACTTCGTAATTCCTACTTCGTAATTCCTTTTGCATAAATAGATATATGTTTTTGAAAATCCGAATTGGATCAATTTCGCTTATTATACAATTTATTCATGAGAATGACATGTGGAAAGCTTACACATGAAATGAATATAAAGAATATTCCCCAGACATTGTATGATGTGTTTGTTTCACTCTGAAACTGAGGCCAGAAAATGAAAAATAGAATCATTATTAACCAAGCGCCAATATGAAACGGAAGGGAGTGCATCCAGATTTTTTGACTGTCAAGTTGTATGTGCTGCTTGAGATGTCCCCAACTTGTTATGCTGTGTTGACCAATGAAATAGGTTCCAAAAGCGATTAGGAGTGGCAGTTGGCTTGAAAGCGCGAGCCAACACACTGTGAAAAACAGGGCTGTTTTTCTCTTCCAAATTGCAAATAGTATCCAGGGTGTAATTGCAAATGGAGTTATTGAAAACGGGAATTCAATGCCCGCGATGAAATTTAGTATTTGTGTTGTCTCTATTTGGTGAGTTCCTAATATGTAGAGTAAAACTGACCCTCCCCAAGGTAAGTTTAAGTATTTGGATATGGACCAATGCCGTACATCTGCTTGACCAAAGTGCCAGGCTGAATAAGCCAAAAAGACTATAAGTGCTAGGGCAGGAGTAATTAGCCAAAAGATTCCCACGCTTGCCATGAGGGCTAAGTATTTCAATATAAAGCGAGGAGCTTTTCTGTAGTCCCATGATTTAGTTTCTATCAAATGATCCACAGCACCATGGGGAATTCCAACGCATATCATTCCGATTAGCAACGTCGTGTATCCCGCAAGATTCTGCATGTTCGGAAAAGATGCTAGGAAGAATAAAACGCAAACAAAGCAAACAATTACAAAAGGTCTAAAAGCTTTGCTTTTGATAAAATGCACTGTTAGTGCTCTCAGAAATATACCAATGGGTAGTCGGCTGAAAATTCTGATATCTTCGAAAACGGTTGTTTTTTCATCTAGAAATTTCAGAATTAACTTCGTTTCAATCTTCGCGAATAATTGAGAGAATATTATCTTTCCAAAGCTTGGCCAACGATGTAGAATAATAAGTAGCATCGAATCGTAAAATGTAAACCGACTCTTTGAAACTTTTTCATGCGTTCGGTTGGTTGACAGAGTCAAATGACCCTTCTGAATGCTTTCTGCAATTTCAAGCGCTTGGGCATACATATTCTTGAAAGCGTATCCGGTGCTTGGTTTGAGGCAGTAGTTTCGTGCACCCAGATTAATTATGTTTTCACTGCCATGACTGTCCATTGAAGCGTTGCTCATAGGAATGCGCCCTTGCTCAACCCCAATTTTTTTATATGGCCCGAATTGATTTGAAATGTAGTCTTCGATTATGGTTTCCGCTTGGGGCGATGTGATGACTTCTTTCCCGAAACGGGTTACTTCAATAAGGGCAGTATTGTTTGCGAAAGGCAATACATATACAAACTGAGTGAAGTTATTTTGATCAATGTTGAAATCCATCATGCGAAAGGATTCAACATCTAATTTTTCATTTGGGAATTCAACAACCCATCCGATAAAGCTCTGAAATAAGGTTGTTTGCGTCCATTCGGTTTTTTGTAAAGTCGGTGTTCTAGAGTCAAATATGTAATTAGCGTATTTTTTCACACCACTAATTGTAGCGAAGTTTCCGAGATTGTCGGTTCCTGTTTCCGATACTTCAGCCAGCTCGATTTGAATGTCATGTCTTTGAATAAGCTCATTAGCTTTTTCAATTACGATAGAATTAGGTATATGATTATATGCTGTTGGGTGCAGGTGTTCTTGCTTTCCGTTGTTCAGTTGAATTTTATTCCAAGAATGCTGAATAAAGGGGGCGAGATTTTTTTTGAGTTCACCATGCTCTTCTGTCCAGAAGCAAAAATTTTTGTTATTCGCAGATTCTTTTTCGGGGTCTGCAATTAGAATGGCTTTGTCTTTTAGGAGATTTCGCTTTTCAAGTTCAATTAGCACAAGTGAAGCAGATGCTCCTTTTCCAGCAAAGATGTAATCGTATTGTTCTTCAGCGATCATTTTTTGACGGTATTAATCTGCTATGAGAGATAGAACTTGATTAAAAGAAAAAGGGCGTAAGTTTTATTACTTACGCCCTTTCTAAATTCTATTTTTAGTAGAATAGATTTATTTAGTCTTCTTTACGCGACAACGCATAAATTACTAAACCAAATCCAATTTTGTTAATCGCATCTGCAATGTTGTAAACGATGTCCATGGCATGCAAAGCAGCTTTTGGATCAGCAACCAACTTGATTCCGAATAATCCACCTGGAGTTCCTAAGATGTAACCCAATGGGTAGATTGCCCAACCAACTAACACGAACCATGCAAGGATACGAGTTGCTTTTGCAACTTGTGGACCTGCAGTTTCAGCCAATTTAGCAACTTCACCAAACCATACTAAGTATGCAATGTAGAAGTAAGCTGCTCCTGAAAGAACGCCCCATAGAACACTACCGTCTCTGTCTAAAACTTCTCCGATGTATCCAGTTACCAACATTACCAATGAAGCGAAGATTAACTTCCACAACAAAGAAATTTTAGCACCAGCTTTCTTAGTGATTAAGTAAAACTCAACGCACATCAATGGAACAGTCAAAATCCAGTCAACATAACGGAAGAATGTTGGTGACTCACCTGTCTCCAAGTTGTAACCTCTCATGTAGTAGTAGTGCACTGCTGCAATGAAAGTGATAAGACCCGAAACAAGAACAGAAGTTCTCCACTTTGGAGAAGTGTTGTTCAATTCGAAAAAGAAGAAAACTGATGCGGCCATCATGGCCATTGTTCCGATAAAGAACGTGAATGCAACGTAGTTGTCACTCGCAATTGTAGAAAGATGTTCCATAAAAACGTTTATTAAGTTTTCCTACTCTTATGGCTTTTCGGTTTCTCCGCGTTTTATAAAGTGGTTTCTGCCTCCACATCTTTCGTGGCAATTATAGTATAAACTTGTTCAAACAAAAAATTTTTTTTTCAAAAGTTTAATCAAATTCTATTCTAAACCAAAGTGTCTTTTGAGTGTTCATTACATAAGTATTAATTAAGTTCGAATGAAATGAGTTTAATAGATTTGATTAAAAGAGTAGAAGGTATAGATCCCGTTGACTATTGTAAATCAAGAAATTATCTTTCCGGAGCGGTTACTTATTTGTCTCCGTATATCTCGAGAGGAGTGATAAGTACCAAGCAGATCTTTGATTCTGTATTAAAGAGGGGGTACCCTGTTGATGAGATTGAGAGTTTTCTTAAAGAATTAGCTTGGCGCGACTATTGGCAGCAGATTTGGATTGCCAGAGGATCTGAAATTGATTCAGATATGCGGAATCAACAACCTCGGGCAGAGAGAAATGGAGTTCCAGTTAATATTATAAATGGACAAACCGGTATTGAGGCTATTGATAAAGGAGTTTCCGAATTTTACCGAACTGGTTATCTACACAATCACATGCGTATGTATATAGCATCGTGTGCAACCAATCTAGGGAGATGTGCATGGATTCAACC
>CAMCUG010000010.1 GCA_945878835.1 Chryseobacterium gleum
CGCATGCGGTCCATTTCAATAATTTCGTCGTTTGGACCAACGGTAATGGCAGGGCCTTTAACACGAGGGGCTTCAAATGAATTCGCAATTGGTGCAAAAGTCGATGAACCCGTTTGTACTGAAACAACTTTATTCCCTCTGCTGGAAATATATCCCATTAAATTTTCTTTGGTTACACGACCGTTTTGGCCTGTACCTGAAATGCTATCCAACTCCGCTTGGGAAACGTTTTCTTGCTTCGCAATGTTCTTGACCAACGGACTGTAAAATCTAACTGATGAAGAAACTACCGCAGTTCCAGAAGCCACAGCTACAGGGGCTGAAGGTGGGGAAACTGTTTCTGAAGCGGCTGGAGTAGCAGGAGCAACTGGTGCCGGTGCACTTGGCCCATCCCCCGTCTCAATAACGGCAATCACATGTCCAACCTGAACAGTATCGCCCACATTCACACGACAAGAAACCAAGATACCGTCTTCTGGAGATGGCACTTCACTATTCACTTTATCTGTTGCAATTTCAACCAAAGGCTCGTCCGCGGTAACACGGTCGCCTTCCTTCTTTAACCAACTTAAAATAGACGCCTCTGCGACACTCTCACCCATTTTGGGTAACCTCAATTCTATTGTTGCCATTCTAATAAATTTCGCAACGAATTTAAGAAAAATAAAGGACTTGTCCTAATAGTCATTTTTTAGGTCTCCAAGACCTCAGACTTCCGTTTTCGATGGATCAAGAAAAACATCCAAAACCCAATAAAAACGATACCTTGCTGAAGTTCTAACATGCTTTCAAAAATGAAATGAAACGACACCCCAAGAACGAACATTAAAAAAAACAAGTCGTTTAATTCCAGGGCCCGCTTAAATCCAGCAACAAGCAGGACCAATAGCGCAAACAATCCAATCCAACCCCATTCCACTAAAATCTGCAAATACGCATTGTGCGCAGGATGAGAATGCTCTGCCGCGAAGTTCGCACCCTTCAGAGTGTAGCGTTCTTTGAAATGAGATTTCCAGTTACCTGTTCCTACGCCCAAAGGAAAATCGCGACCAATTTCCCAAGCAGTCTCCCAACTCACAATTCGTTCCCTGGTGCTCGCTACCTTTTCTTCCTTCTTCGAATCAGAAATGGATTTCGAGTTTTCTACAGCCTCCTTAGCCCTTCCTGAAATGGGAGAGAAGCTAAAAAATAAAATGAAGAATGCTAACATTGAAGATGAAATAACAATGAGCGCCTTCTTTCTACTTTTCCCATTTCGTAATACATAAAAAGCGAAAATGGCATAGAACAAAAACAACGCTAAAAAACCAGCGCGAGAAGCCATGAATGCGGTTTCTAAGGAAAAGAATACAATTCCTAACAACAACAAACTCGATTTTTTCTTTTTTGTTGAATCGAGAAACTCCGAAGCCAAGAAAACCATTGAAAGCAAATAGAAAAATCCTAAATAGGTAGGATGAAACGTCCATGCTAGTCTTCCATAAACAAACTCTTCCCATAAACCCGTTTCGAAAAATCCAAAGACAGCGTGCACGTGACAAATCAGCGCAAAGAAGACACACCCGCTTACTAGCGCCCACTGAAATCTCCTCAAGGAATGAAGAATAGAATTCGATGTGAATAAAAACAAAAGTGGAAATGCTAGGTATGAAATTTTTGTTTCAACTTCAGAAAGAGCGGTTTGGTGATTCCATTCGTTCCAAATTCCAGTTAGTAAAAACACTGTAAAAACTCCATACATAACAAAGGCACAACCATTGAAACTAGACCATTCGATTTTCCTTCCACCCGAAAAAACTTGAATGACCATAGTTAAAAAAGCCAAGGCAAAAAAAATAGTTACGCCCTTCGAATAGACACTCATGCAAAATACGCCAGTGGCCATGAACCACTCGTGAATGTTGTATTTCGTGACTGAAATACTCATGCTTTTCGTTTCATTTTCAAATGTGGAATATCGTCTTCCAAATACATCTCGCCTTCTTCCACAAATCCCAATTCATTGTAAAACTTCAACAGATATTGTTGTGCTGAAATGGTGATGGTTTCCTTTCCCCAGATCCGTTCACATTGCTCCAAACACACGTTCATAAGCGCCTTTCCAAGACCTGTGCCTCGTGAAGACAGAGAAGAACAAACACGCCCAATACTGATTTCTTTGTATGACACTCCTGCTGGAAGTAAGCGCGCTGTAGCATGCACGTTATCGCTTTCATCTTCAGCCCAAACCCATATGGATTGCTCGTCTTTCCCGTCTAAATCTTGATAAGCGCAGTTCTGTTCAACAACAAAAACATCCGATCGCAATGCAAGAATGCGATACAACTTTTCAGCAGGAATGTCAGAAAATGGAGAGGTGTAAAATTTCACTCTTCGAAAATAACACAATTGCAGGAGAATGTGTTGTGGTATAATTGAACAAATTCAACGAACTTCGCGCCATGAATGTATTATCAGTTGAAAATGTGTCGAAGGCCTTCGGTATTCGTGAATTGTTTACAGACCTTTCTTTCGGTATTGAAGAGGGACAAAAAGTTGCGTTAGTTGCGAAGAACGGAACAGGTAAGTCTACATTATTGCACATGTTGGCCGGAAAAGATTATCCAGATGCAGGTAGAATTACATTCAACAAAGAAATCAAATGGGCCATTCTGCTTCAAGACGAAGCATTCGATGCGAACGGCACTGCCATTGACTTTCTCTTCGCGGCAGACAACCTCATGACCCAAGCCATTCGCGCTTATGACGATGCTATTGAAACCGGCGAAGGTCTTCAAGAAGCGCATGATATGATGGAACATGCTGATGCCTGGGACTATGATGCGAAGGCCAAACAAATTCTTGGAGCACTGAACATCATTGACCTGAACCAACTCATGGGAAACATGAGCGGTGGTCAGCGCCGACGCATTGCCTTGGCGCGTGTGTTGTTGGAAGAGGCCGACTTTTTAATTTTAGATGAGCCTACGAATCACCTCGATCTAGACATGATTGAGTGGTTGGAAGAATATTTAACGAAAGCGCGCATGACCTTGTTCATGGTAACGCACGATCGTTATTTCTTAGAAAATATTACGAATGAAATTCTTGAATTGGAAAACGGAGAGCTTTACAAATACAAAGGAAACTTCTCTTATTATCTTGAAAAGAAAGCAGAGCGCGAGCAACTCGAATCTGCTTCACGCGACAAAAATTTAAACATCTTTCGTCGTGAAGCAGAATGGGCGCGCCGCATGCCACGTGCCCGCGGAACGAAAAGCAAAAGTCGTATGGACTCGTTCGAAGAGTTGAAAGACAAATTGAAACGCAAGCCAGAAGACGGCGAATTGGATCTAGAAATAAACATTACCCGCATGGGTTCGAAGGTGGTCGAGTTCATTAAGGCCACGAAGTCTATGGGCGATTCAACGGTTATGGATGGATTCGATTACGTCTTCAAATCGAACGAACGTATTGGTATCATTGGAAGAAACGGTTGTGGAAAATCGACCTTCCTGAACCTCATGACCAAGCGCATGGAGCCCGATGGCGGAAAGATTGTGAATGGAGAAACGGTGGTGTTCGGATTTTACGAGCAATCGGCTTCGCACTTAATTCCAGAACAAAGACTCATTGAATGTATCCGCGACGTAGCTGACTACATTCCACTAGCAAAAGGAAAGACCATTAGCGCATCGCAAATGCTCGAGAAATTCTTGTTCCCGAAGCACATGCACTTCAACCGCATTGATCAACTGAGCGGAGGCGAGCGTAAGCGTCTTCAACTTTTGTTGGTATTGATGAAGAATCCGAATTTCTTAATTCTCGATGAGCCAACCAACGACTTAGACGTATTCACACTTTCAGCACTGGAAGATTACTTATTGAATTTCCCAGGCTGCTTAGTTATCGTGAGTCACGACCGATATTTCTTAGACAAATTGGTCGACCATTTATTTCTTTTAGATGGAAAAGGAAACGTACACGATTTGTTGGGAAGCACGCTCGATTTCCGCGCGGTACTTAGCGAAGCTTCAGCAAAGCAAGAAAGACTTGCCGAAGCAAAGAAGCAGGAAGAGCCAGCCCCTTCCATCAAAGAAGAAAAGAAAAAAACACCTGGAAAAATTTCCTTCAGAGAGAAGCACGAATTCGAAACACTCGAAAAGAATTTGCCTTTGTGGGAAGAGAGAAAAGCTCAGCTTGAAGCCGAGCTTTTAAAAGCAACTGATCACATTCAGATGGAAAAGATTGCACTAGAACTTGGAGCGTTGTCTGATCAAATAGACAACGGAACCATGCGCTGGTTAGAGCTTTCCGAATTAATGTAACTACGATTGTGACTTGTGTCCGCGCATGTTCAAATGACAACGCTCTCCTCCTTTCACAACCATTGAAACTTTTTCAACTGAAGTTCTGTTTTCTTCCAGTCCCCAAGCATCTATGTCCGTAAGAGAAATACTCTTTAAGAATTGATGTGCTTCGAAAATAAAGTTTTCGTTCACACCTAATTCATTTTCTACACTCAAATATTTCTGTAGCACCACGAAACGCAAATCAATGCTGTTGTTGTAAGTGCTGTAAGGTTCTGGTTTTTGAATGCGATTAAAATGATTCTTCGTCGCCAAATCTTGCAGAATAAAGCAGAAGTAATTGTGCACACGCGCTTGAACGCGGAAGCCTAATTTAATATTTACTTTAATGATTAAGTCATCTACCAATTCTTGCGCCTCGTACTCCATGGTGTAAGGTTCGTTCGTTCGGTCTATGTGAAGAAACCAATAAACATCTGCTCGCTTAGGTGTTCCTTCTAAAATGGAATCAATAACAAGCTTTTCTACCTGATCTGTAAAGCTCGCCTTCGTCATGTAAACCAAGTGCGTCGAGTATTTCGGAACTGACGTGTCCTCTGAGAGTTTTCTTAACGTGTCAATATATGGATCTAAAGAAATGAAACCAATTCGCTCATTACTGAATTTACGATAGCGAATAGTCACATACATGACCATTAATATTCCGGCGTATACGATGAGCATCATCCAAGCTTCCTTCAACTTCACTGAATTCGCAACGAAGAAAGAAAGCTCAACGGCAAAGAATAATGAAGCAATTCCACCCACAAGAATAAACGGCCAGTGACGATGATAAATCAAGTAGTATGAAAGCAACAAGGTTGTCATGAGCATGGCTACGGTAATAAATAATCCATAGGCCGCTTCCATGTGCGCCGACTCTCTAAAATAAAGCATCACGCCAATACAGCCCGCCCAAAGCAACCAGTTCACACTTGGGATATAAAGCTGTCCTTTCGTTTCAGTTGGAAATTTAATAGCCACACGTGGCCAAAAGTTTAAGTTGATTGCTTCTCCAATAAGTGTGAACGATCCCGAGATTAATGCCTGACTAGCAATAACTGCAGCAACAGTTGCAACAATAACACCTGGTAAAAGGAACCATTCAGGCATGATCTCAAAAAACGGATTTCTTCCGGTTAGCTCTGTTTGTTGCATAAGCCAAGCACCTTGACCCATGTAGTTCAACACCAATGCTGTCTTCACAAAAATCCATGTCACCCGAATGTTCGCTCGGCCGCAATGTCCAAGATCACTGTACAACGCTTCAGCACCTGTTGTGCAGAGGAACACAGCTCCTAACAACCAAAATCCTTTCGGATAATTAGCCAACAAATCATAAGCATATTTCGGATTTAATGCATTGAATATTTCAGGATGAAGCAAGGCGTTGTATGTTCCGAGAATAGCCAACATCGAAAACCAAATAAGCATAATAGGTCCGAATGCAACACCTACCAGTTTCGTTCCGTAACGCTGAATCGTGAAGAGGCCTGTTAAGATAATCAAGACAATGGGCAACACGGGAATTCCTTCATCAAAAACTTTCAATCCTTCTACGGCGGATGCAACAGAAATTGGCGGAGTAATAATCCCATCGCACAACAACGTTGCTGCACCAATCATAGCGGGCCAAAACAGCCACTTCCCTCTTCTCTTCACCAAACTAAACAACGAGAATATTCCACCTTCACCTTTGTTGTCTGCGCGAAGGGTCATCCAGATATACTTAATTGTCGTCTGAATGGTCAACGTCCAGAATACACATGAAATACCTCCGTAAATAAGCATCTCACTAATAGGCTTATCACCCACAATCGACTTCATAACATAAAGCGGAGAGGTTCCAATATCACCGTAGATAATACCCAGTGTAACAAGTAATCCTGCGGTGGAAAGTTTGTGTTGCGTTGACATATAAAAATTATTCTTGGCGAATGTATAAGAAAATGAGTGTTAGGTCCTTCACCACTTCAAAATTATTTTTCCTGAGCTTTGGCGACTCTCTAAATATTGATGTGCTTTTGCTATTTCAGTGTAGGAATATTCGCCTCCGATTACGGGCTTTATTTTTCCTGCTGAATGCATCTGAACGAGCTCTTTTAAGAGGGTTCCAATGATTTCCGGATGCTCATCTGCTACCCTCAGCATATTCACACCGAGCACAGACTGGCTCTTTCCTAAAAGCAATAAAGGAATAAGTCTTCCCATATCGAACACCAACTTCAAAGTCGCCAACTTTCCTCCCCACTTGCTTGTTCGGTCTGAAAATCCGAACAACATCAATCTTCCTCCAGACCCTAACAACCGCATGTCTTGATTGAATGTCTTTCCACCAATGCTGTTAAACGTCAGGTCAAGATTGGCTTTTCCTAAATGCTTTCGAATCTCAATTTCGTAATCATGAGAATTGTAATTCACTGCCGTAATGCCTTGTTTTGACAGCGCATTTACCTTTTCATCGTTACCCACCGTTGCAAAAATCTCACAACCCCTTTCCTTCAATAACTGAATCAAAGCAGTTCCTACTCCTCCGGCCGCTGCATGAATAAGCACACGTTCTCCTTTTTTTGTTTGTTGAAGGAAATCGCACATGTATAGCGCAGTCACATATTGCGTGGCCAAAGCACATGCCTCATTAGAAGAAATTGAATCTGAAAGTTCTGCAATACCCGTTACGGCAGTGCAAACCTTCTCTGCATAACCACCGAAACGCGTTAAACAAGCCACGCGCTTTCCAATCCAATCGGAAGAAACTCCTTCACCAACGGCCTCAACAATTCCAACCACATCGTATCCCATAACCACAGGAGGCGCAGGAAGCGCGGGATACAATCCCTTCCTTCCCAACACATCTGCGAAATTCAATCCGGATACTTCCACGTTCACACACACCTCACCTTCACCCAAAATCGGATCAGCGACTTCTCTAATTTCGAAGGCTTCATGAGCCTTTCCGAACTTCGTTAAATAAATTGCTTTCATTGTTTCGTTGCACCGTTACGTTTCAAGATCGTTGTTTTTCCACTTGCGCGCTTGACATGAATTTCATCTTGTCCGTTTACTTTCTTGTATTGAATGGAAGAAGGCAAATCGCTCTTCATACTCGCCACATTCCAACCGACTGTTGGCTTTCCGTTCGACGTGAAATTGTAAATGGTTCCGTTGGAACAACCGAAGAAAATTCGATAATCTTTTGCGTTGGAATAATCGGCCACGCACAAATTCGTGCAGGGTTTGGAAGAAAGTACAACCGGATAACCCACGACATTCTTTCCTTTGATGTCTAACATTTCCAATCGAGAACTGGTCAATATCAGTAGTTGTTTCTTTCCGTTCTTGAAGGCGTCTATCTGCTCCACTCCGCGTATTTCGGCTGAAAGCGTAACCGACCACGTTGTTTTCCCTCCGGAAATCCATTCGATTTTCGAACCGGAATATTTTACTTGATCTGTTTTTCCTGTGAGGTGATTCGTCACCGATTTCGTTTTTCCTGTTTCTACAACAGGCGATGGAGCGGGCGCAACTGCAGGTGAAGTTGTTGTTGTATCCGGAAGAATAACTTCGGGGATTTCAACTCGAACACCTCCCTTTCCAACCAACGTCACTTGCGTCCGATCTCCAACTGGCGAATAATGCCAAACGCGCCATCCATTGCCCAGCTTGGGAGAGAGCGTGCTTGCGTATTTCAAATCACTTCCAGTTATGACTCCTCCAGTTGGCAAAATAGGGAAATTCTTTACTGAAATAGATCCTGCCAATGCAAGGAATTGCTGATGCGATAAAAGCAATTCTTTCGACTCGGAGAAAAGAAAAAAGTTCTTGTAGCGAGTGCCGTAATACTTCACTTCACTCGGATAAATTTTATCCATTGCAAATAACTCCGCTGCATTTGCTTCTCTAATCGGATCAACTGCCAATGAATCTGAAAACAAGACGCTCACACTCACACTGTCTGATTTCAGACCTAAGGCGTAAATCATTCCACTCGCATCCGCAACGTCTGCCCCAAAATTCGCCATGGCCAATTCACCTGTAGCATTTTCACTCAGCCAATCCAAAAGCGAAATGTTCTTCTTAGCTTCTTGTTCCATTCGCAGACTCATGAATGAATTGCGGGCATCTTGTGGACGAAGCGAATCGAGATAAGCAAGCAGTGCCATAGGGCTTCCTGCATGAAGCGCTTTGAACCAATAGTTGGTATTGGTTCTTCCATTTGTGAAAACGTTTTGAAAAGAAAATTTCGATGAGTTCGTTGGAAGGTGCAACGGCGAACACTGAAACCCTGCAATCATCGAAGATTCACTTCCGTGAATATCGTCTAGCGCCGTCCAAGCCTGATCTACGCGAAAATAATAATGACAATTTGAATCAAACGAGGTGGTACTCTTCACACACGAAAAAGAGGACACATCACTCAAGCGATTTCCTTCTTCCAACTGGCCAATATTTCCACTTCCATAAATGGCGTAAGGTTCTTGAAAAAGAAATTTCAAATCAGGAAATTTCGTACTCCATTTCGAGGCAAGAGCCTCACCTTCCTTTCCATATCCAACTGGAAGAATTACCAAATCATCTGAACCATTGTCTACGATCCAAGCCGATTGATTTTCGAATTTAAGCCCTTGAACATCGGCTGCAACTTCTTGAATGAAACGTACTATTCCATCTGACAAAGAAAGCTCTGCTGACCATTCCAAACCTTCACCCATTGAACTTGCATTCTTCACTTCAACTGCACCAGTTGAATTCGATGAGATGAACACCAAAGGGCTTGACCATTCCGCATGGCTTCGATTCAAAAAATAATAGACACCACCAATTCCCAATGCGAGAATAATCAATGCTAAAATAAAGCGAATGGTATGTTTGAATGGGTTCATGCTTCCTTACGAAAATAGATTTCGAATGGAAGTGATTTCCAACAAAAAGGGCTGTCTTACAACAGCCCTATGTTAATGAAATTCAGATGCGTTTATTTTGAAAGTGCAATTCTTGAAATGACAATTTTCTGCACTTCACTTGTTCCTTCATAGATCTGTGTAATCTTCGCATCGCGCATCATACGCTCAACGTGGTACTCTTTTACGAATCCGTAACCACCGTGAATTTGAACCGCTTCAACCGTGTGCTTCATGGCAACAGTAGACGCATACAACTTCGCCATAGCACTTGCCTCGTCGTAGTTCATTCCTTGGTCCTTCATCCAAGCAGATTTGTACACTAACAAACGTGCAGCTTCAATCTCCGTAGCCATATCAGCCAATTTGAAAGCAATGGCTTGGTGTTGTGAAATCTCTTTTCCAAAAGCCTTACGCTCTTTCGAATAAGCCAAAGCCAATTCGTAAGCACCAGCAGCAATACCTAATGCTTGTGCAGCAATACCAATACGTCCACCGCTCAACGTCTTCATAGCGAATTTGAAACCAAATCCGTCTTCTCCAATGCGATTCGCCTTTGGAACTTTCACGTCGTTGAATAACAAGGTGTGCGTATCACTTGCGCGGATACCCATTTTATTTTCCTTCGCACCAACGATGAACCCTTCCATTCCACGTTCTACGATTAATACGTTAATTCCTTTGTGACCCTTTTCTGGGTCGGTTTGCGCAATTACCAAATACGTAGAAGCCGTGCTTCCGTTGGTAATCCAATTTTTTGTTCCGTTCAACAAATAATAATCGCCCATATCTACGGCGGTCGTTTTTTGTGAAGTTGCATCTGAACCCGCTTCTGGTTCTGAAAGACAGAACGCTCCTATTTTTTCTCCGCTAGCCAAAGGCTTCAAGAATTTTTCCTTCTGCTCTTCGCTTCCATAAGCTTGAATACCGTAACAAACTAGGGAGTTGTTTACGCTCATGCAAACCGAAGTCGATGCGTCTACTTTAGAAATCTCTTCCATGGCAATGGCATACGACAACGTGTCCATTCCGCTTCCGCCGTATTGCGGGTCAACCATCATTCCCATGAATCCAAGCTCTGCCAATTGCTTCACCTCTTCCGTTGGAAATCGCTGATGCTCGTCGCGATCTATAACCCCTGGCTTTAATACGTTTTGCGCGAAATCTCTTGCAGCAGCCTGAACGGCTAATTGTTCTTCTGATAATTCGAAATGCATGTTTTTATGTTTAGATCATTGCTAAATTGGGTGCAAAGAAACGAAATTAGAGGTGAAATAAAAAACCCTTCTTGTGAAGGGTTTTCAATATTTCTATTTAGTTATTTTCTTATTGCAAAGGAACCATTACCAATCCGTTGGTGATGTTAACCGTTGACGTGCCACCGGAATTCTTTAGCGTTCCTGAGAAGGTGTAACGAATTCCACCTGGCGCTGGAGTAGATCTGAACTTAACCACATTTATTACAGCGGTTGAGGTTCCGAATGCTGTGCTGTGTGCAACTGATGCATTCGTGAATGCCATAACGCTAGCAGGGTTTGTTGCAGTAGCCATATTAATTACTGAACCGCTTACCCATCCTGCCACTGGCTGAGCCATAGTGAATGCAATTGTTCCACCTTGAAGGGTTGAACCTGTAACAGTAACTACTCCACCCGCATAGCTGAAGGTACATGATGAAGCAACTCCCACGTGGTTAACACCGTTAGCCGTGAACGTAATAATTGTATCGCAAGCCATACAGTCAACACCGCCGCAATCAGTCCAAAACTCACCTTGAGCGCCACCATCGATTAATCCGTTTGTACAGTTACCGTCTGTTGCGCAAGGAGGGCAGTTTGTTCCGCCGCAGTCAATACCAATTTCAGTTCCGTTCATTAATCCGTCTGTACAAGTAGGACAAGCTTCGCAATATGCTCCACCGCAGTCTACTTGTGTTTCCGTTCCATTCAGTAATCCATCGGCACACAAGGCAGCACATGGTCCGCAGTTCGAACCGCCGCAGTCAATACCTGCCTCATCACCGTCTTGAATACAATTTGAACAAGGGGCACATGGTCCGCATAATCCCCCACAGTCTACACATGTTTCACCGTCTTCCGGCTGCCAAATTCCATCGATACAGTGGTCACACTGCTCGCAATTCGGACCTCCGCAATCGACCAATTGCTCCGAGTTATTCAAAATTCCGTCATAACAATTTGGTGGAATTTTGTTATCATCATTAAGACAGCCATTCAGCACAAACATTGTGAAAATGCTCATGAGCAAAAGAACAGAACGTAAAGATTTCTTCATTTCTTTAAAAGGTTTGGGGTACGAATATACGAAAAGACCGCATAAAATGAAAAAGGGTTGCGTGAGTTCTCAGACTAACTTTGCTCCAAATGGATACCCTAAAAGAAAACATCTGGAAAAAACGCGGCAATTTCTCTTTGGAAGAAATTATAGAGCTTGCTCAACAAGCTGCGACCACCGAGGCTTTCGCTGAAATTTTACTTCAACGAAATGTTCTCACTGCTGAACAAGCGAAGACTTTTCTTCGACCTGAAATAAATCAGTTGTTGGACCCATTCGGATTGAAAGACATGGACAAGGCCATCTCTCGATTGATTTCAGCCAAAGAAAAAAATGAAAAAATATTGGTGTACGGCGATTACGACGTTGACGGAACAACCGCTGTAGCTGTTTTTTACAGTTTTCTTAAACACGTTGGATTCGAATGCGACTTCTATATTCCAGATAGGTATAAGGAAGGATATGGATTTTCAACGGCAGGGGTCGAATTCGCGCACGAAAATAATTTTTCGCTCATTGTAACATTGGATTGCGGAATTAAGGACGGTCCGCGTATTGAACAGTGCAATGAATACGGAATAGACGTCATTGTTTGTGACCACCACACCCCTGAAATTCTTCCTCCGGCGTTCGCCGTGGTGAATCCAAAAAGGACAGATTGCACATACGAGAACAAAGGACTGTGCGGATGCGCGGTTGGATTCAAAGTCATTTGCGCCTGGTTCATTCATCACAACGAACCGCTTGATTTTGCTTATTCCTTTCTTGATTTAGTGGCAGTTGCCACCGGAGCAGATATTGTTCCCGTCACCCCCGAAAATCGCGTCCTGCTCCATTTCGGATTGAAGGAGATAAACACACACTTTCGTCCAGGTATCGCAGAACTGCTCACCAACGCAAAGCACAGCGGAAAAGTTCTGAAGGTTGTCGATTTGGTTTTCTTGCTTGCACCACGCATCAATGCAGCCGGAAGAATTTTCTCAGGTAAACGGGCCGTTGAAGTTCTTGTCGCTCAAAATTCGGAAGACGCAAAAGTTGTCGCTGCAGAAATCGAAAAGAACAACTATGAAAGAAAAGGACTCGATCGAAACATCACCCAAGAGGCCCTCGACATTATTGCGGTCGACCCTTTTTACGAAGACAGTTTCACTACGGTCGTTAAAAAAGAAGGGTGGCACAAAGGTGTTGTCGGAATTGTTGCTTCGCGAATCATTGAAAATTATTATAAACCCGCCATAGTGCTTGTTGAGGAAGATAGCATTCTTTCAGGAAGCGTTCGATCAATCGAGGGTATTGATGTGTACGACATGCTCTCGGCATGCGAAGAACATTTGATTCAGTTCGGTGGACACAGCATGGCAGCAGGGCTGAAATTAAAGTCAGAAAACTTTATTGCCTTTCGCGAAGCGTTCGACAAAGTCGTTCGCAAATTCACGAATGATATTCGAATAGAGAGATGTCATTTTTACGATACTGAAATTCAATTCGACCAAATCACGTTTGCGCTTTATGAATCGCTGCAGCCATTAGAGCCTCACGGACCAGAGAATTTACGTCCAGTTTTCCTTTCAAAAAACATTAAAAACGCAAGATTCACGAAACTCGTAGGCGCTCATGCCGATCATTTGCAATTGCATGTAAAGCAGGCGGGAAATATGGCTGAAATGAAGGGCATTGCCTTCAAGATGAAAGATTGGGTTTTTCCTATTTTGGAAGGAAAAGAAATTGACTTGCTTTTTCAACTCAATGAAAACGTTTGGAACGGACAAAGTTCCATTCAATTGGAGGTAGTGGATATTCGATTGAGTGCCTAACCTACTATCTTTGCCGCATGGAACAAGAACGTACTGAGCTTTCTGCTCTCGGAGAATTCACACTGATTAAGCATTTGACACAATACTTCCTTCCGAAAAACGAAGGGACTATTCGCGATGCCGGAGACGATGCTGCAGTGATGCAGCCGATGGAAGGAAAACAGTTGGTCATGACAACCGACATGTTGGTGGAAGGAGTTCATTTCGATTTAATGTACACTCCGCTAAAGCATCTTGGATATAAAAGCGTTGTGGTGAATCTTTCAGACATCTGCGCCATGAATGCGACGCCCACACAGTTCACGGTAGGTTTAGCAGTGAGCAATAAATATTCTGTGGAAGCCCTTGAAGAACTTTACTCTGGAATACTTGCTGCATGCGATGCGTACGGAGTGGATATGGTTGGAGGCGATACGACTACCATTCCAACAGGATGTGTCATTTCCATTACTGCAATTGGATACGCGAACAAAGAGGATATAGCTTTAAGAGGCACAGTGAAAGAAGGAGATTTACTAGTGGTATCGGGAGATTTAGGCGGAGCTTATATGGGGCTTCAAGTATTGGAACGCGAAAAAGAAGTTTTCAAAAGTGCGCCTACTGCTCAACCGAGTTTAGAAAATTACGATTACATCTTAGCCCGTCAATTGAAGCCTGAAGCACGATTAGACATTGTGCAATTATTAGCTAAGCTTGAAGTTAAGCCAACGGCCATGATTGATATTTCAGATGGACTCTCTTCTGAGATTCTTCACCTTGCTGAAGAGAGTGAGTGCACCTTCGCCATTTACGAAGACAAATTACCCATTGCTCCTGAAACGCGCGATGCTGCCAAAGAACACAACATTGATCCAACGACATGCGCGTTAAACGGCGGTGAAGATTACGAGTTGTTGTTTACGGTTTCACAAAACGACTTCGAAAAAATTAAAGGCAATCCAAATCTGAGTATTATTGGACATGCCACTGAAAAAGGGGGTGAAAACCTGTTAATGACTATTGGCGGCGGTTCTGTTACACTTAGTGCTCAGGGTTGGAAGACGCTATAAAGGCATCCCAAACTAGCGAAATGGTAGCGTAAGATTCGGGCAATCGCGATGTGAGAAGATCTTGTGAACACCATTCTACCAACTCTATTTCCTCCTCCGTTTGAGGTATTAGGCTGGGTGAGCCCTCGCATTTCATTAGAAACCACGTGCTGCGCTTCAACACCCATTTACCTTTAAGCCCATAAGTATGAAAAGTATCAACTAAATGCTTTTCAATATGCATTCCAACAAGCCCCGTCTCTTCCTCCACTTCACGAAGCGCGCCCTCTTCATCGTTTTCACCATTTTCAATTTTACCCTTTGGCAAGTCCCAGTATCCTTTGCGCTTAATCATAAGATATTCACCATTCCCGTTTTCAACCAACCCGCCTGCCGCATTTATGCTTTTATAGGTCCCGAAATAGTTAACAAACTCTTCTTGTGAAAAAGTTAATGTACGACCAAGGTGTGAGACGACGTATTTTCGCGACATGGATTCAAATATTGAAGTCGAGTTACAAGTAGCTGATTATCTTTTGCAAATTAAGGCAATTGAATTGAAACCTCAAGCCCCATTCACCTGGGCAAGCGGATTGAAGTCGCCGATCTATTGCGACAACCGCAAAACTCTTTCATTCCCTGTTTGCAGAACTCATATTCGTCAGCAGTTTGTAAATGTTATTCAAGAAAAGTTCGGAACACCTGATATTATTGCTGGTGTAGCCACAGGAGGTATTGCTATCGGTGCATTAGTTGCTCAAGAAATGGGAATTCCCTACGCTTACGTTCGTAGCGAGGTTAAAAAACACGGATTAGGAAATCAGGTTGAAGGGGTGGTTGAACCGAATCAAAAAGTTGTCGTTATTGAAGATCTTATTTCAACCGGAAAAAGTAGCCTAAGCGCGGTAAGTGCTTTGCGCGAAGCCGGACTGGATATTATGGGAATGGTGGCCATATTCACTTATGATTTTCAAATTGCGAAACAAGCGTTTCAAGACGCTGATGTTAAATTACATACACTTACCGATTACCACGCTTTGCTTCAGCAAGCGTTGAAAAAAGAATACATCAGCGAAGAACAATTAAGCACGTTAAACGTGTGGAGAGAAGATCCAGCCGCATGGAGCGCTGCTTTCCTTGAAACACATTCCAATGGCTAAATTCACAAGCAAAATTGTTGAAGTAAATGCCCCCATCGCCGAGGTGCATTTATACTTGCAAAACATGGCGAACATTCAACGCCTACTTCCTTTAGATAAAATTTCGAATTGGAGTAACACAGAAGATTCCTGTTGTTTTAAAATTCAAAATGTTTACACCATCGAATTGAAACGCATTAGCTCAGTTTTAAACGATAGCGATGCTGAAACCACTTTCGAGACAACTGATAAAAGTCCCTTTCCTTTTGTGTTGAAAGCAAAATTGAAAAGCAATGGAACAACCACCACTGCTCACCAAGATTGCGACGCTACCATTAATCCGTTTATGGAAATGATGGTGAAAGGTCCCTTCCAACAATTATTCGATTACATGTCGGAACGTCTAGCGAAAGAATTCGTTTAGTATATTCGTTTCATGTATAAAAGATTATTCGACTTCGCCTACGATCAATTGGAGAATCTTCCTCTTGACGTCATGTTCCGCAGCAAATGCAGAGGAGAGTGGGAAACTTACTCGACACAAAAGTTTATTGATCAGGTCAATCTACTCAGCAATGGACTTGTAGAATACGGCCTTCAACCCGGAGAAAAAGTTGCGCTAATCACCGATGCAAGCCGCACCGAATGGAACATTTGTGATCATGCCGCTTTACAAATAGGAGCCGTCGATGTTCCCATTTATCCTACCATGACCGAGCATGATATTCAATACATTTTGAATCACAGCGAGGCAACGATATGTTTCGTTTCGAACCTGGAGCTACTCAACAAAATTCGAAACATTCGTCAAAGCACACCTTTATTGAAAGAAGTTTTCACCTTCGAAAAAATTGAAGGCGCGAGACATTGGAAAGAATTATTTTCTTCGAATGAAGATTCTGCGGCGGAAGTTCAAACGCGAAAAGATAAAATTAAGACCGAAGACTTAGCAACAATAATCTACACTTCAGGAACTACAGGACTTCCAAAAGGAGTCATGCTTTCACATAGCAACATTGCTTCGAATGTAGAACTCTGTGTTGACAGGTTGCCTGAATTGGTAAAAGGACAAGCACGTTGCGTGAGTTTCCTTCCCGTTTGTCACATCTTCGAGCGCATGCTGCATTACTTGTACATTAACAATAGCGTGAGCATTACGCTAACAGGAATGGACAACATTAAAGAGGATTTAATAGCGAACAAGCCCCATATTTTCACAGCGGTTCCGCGACTCTTAGAAAAATTCTTCGACGGAATTATTGCAAAAGGCGAAGCGAATACAGGAATTAAAAAATCCCTTTTTCAATGGGCTGTCAAACTTGCACTTCAATGGGAACCGGAAGGCGCCAACGGAAGTTGGTATGAATTCAAGTTGAAGATTGCACAGAAATTAGTCTTCAGCAAAGTGAAGGCTGCGCTTGGTTTGACAGAAATTGGCGCCATAGCTTGTGGCTCTGCAGCGCTTCAACCGCGACTTGCTCGATTCTTTACAGCCGCGGGTATTCCAATTAAAGAAGGTTATGGACTTACAGAAACTTCTCCTGTTATTTCCGTGAATACCTTGCGTACACCAAACATGTATTATCCGGGAACAGTAGGTACTATTATACCTAAAACCGAAGTGAAATTTGCTGCTGACGGAGAAATATTGGTGAAGGGCCCGCAAGTCATGATGGGCTATTATAAAAACCCCGAGACCACCGCTGAAGTATTGAACGACGGGTGGTTCAGCACAGGTGATATTGGAATTATTAAAGATGGTTTTCTAAAGATTACAGATAGAAAGAAAGAACTTTTTAAAACCAGTGGTGGAAAATATGTTGCACCTCAGGTACTCGAAAACGCATTGAAAGAATCGCACTTCATTGAACAATGCATGGTGGTGGGCGACGGGCAAAAATTCCCGGGTGCGCTTATCGTTGTCGATTGGGCTTATGCAAAAAATCACTTCCCTGAATTGGCATCTCATTCTAATGATGAGATTATTCAAAATGAAAAATTAAACAAGGAAATCAAAGCGTTTATCGCAGAAATGAACAATGGTTTCGGAAGTTGGGAACAAATCAAAGGCTTCCATTTAATAGCAAAACCCTTCACCGTAGATAGCGGCGAGATTACGCCAACATTAAAATTAAAACGCAAAAAGATTTCGGAAAATTACGCGACTGAAATTTCGAATCTCTACGTGTAAAATAAATGATAGAACTCGACATTACCCTGCTGAAAGCAATTAACGGACTTTCTATCTATGGACTAGACAGGGCAATGCTCGTGCTTAGCGGAACACTTATTTGGATTCCATTGTTCGCCTATATCATCTGGCAATTATTCGTGACTCACGGTACAAAATTCGGTATTTACGCTGTTATTTTAGCATCACTATCCGTTGGAATAAGTGACCAAGTT
>CAMCUG010000011.1 GCA_945878835.1 Chryseobacterium gleum
AAAACGCGCTCGCCGGGCTTTACGTCCGAAGCGAATTCTTTGTAGTTGGTGTAGATGTGAGTGGCTGTGCCGATTTGCTCTTCGGTAGTAATAATGATTTGCTTTCCAGCTTCCAACATGACACCGTTGTCTTGCATAACACCCACACGCAACTTAGGACCTTGCAAATCTGCAAGTAAGGCTGTGTTTGTTCCCAACTCTTTGTCAATCTCTCGAACAAATGCAACAACACTTGAATGATCATCGTGTGTGCCATGAGAAAAGTTCAAACGCACAACATTTAAGCCGGCTTCAATCATTCCTTTCAGAACTTCTTTGTTTGCTGATACTGGACCGATGGTCGCAACTATTTTCGTTTTTTTCATAATCAATCGAAGAACAAATGACTCACATGCTTTAAACTTTCTTGTGAAAGATGGAACGCCGCGAGTACGTTGTTTATTTTTCTTATTTGTTTAACCAATTCTTCTATGTCTTCTCTGCCTTCAACTTTCAGCAGATATTCTATTTGTGCATATTCAGGAATAAGCGCACCCTGGAGCGAACGATTCGAGATGAGGTGAATGGTAAAGTGATTTTCCTCGGAAACAAATTTGAACAACTCGTGCTCAGAGTTCTGTTCTTTTGTCTCGAGTATGTAGGGTTTCATGCGCTCCAAACTCCATCTCATATCCTTGTTTAAAAACCACGCCAATCGAAAATCCTTCTCTCTCGAGTTAATTCCGATTAATTCGAAATTCAAGTAATCTTCGTTTGAAAACGTAATGCTTTTAGCGCCCATTTTAGTTAGTGTATTTTTTACACGAACTACACAAAGGTAGTTATTTCCATGTGAGTTGTGCGGAATTTTCATTCACAATTAATTCGGCATTTCGACCCATGTAAAATGCTCGATTATCATTCAAATGTCCTGCTGGAAATCCCATTGTTACGGGGATATTACAATCCAATCCAATTTCAAGAATCATTTCAACAAGAGATTTACCCCAAGGGTTATTACTTGAAAATCCGAATTCTTCGGTGTTGTCGCGCATTTGAGTAAATCCGCCTAAAATCAACCCTGTTATATTCTTGAACATGCCCGCACGTTTCAAGGCAGTTATCATGCGATCTAAATGGTACAGCATCTCATCTACATCTTCCAAAAAAAGAATTTTTCCTTTCGTATTTAATTGGGTGGCTGATCCGAGCTGGCTGTATATGACCGATAAATTTCCACCTACAATTTTCCCTTCGGTGTTTCCTGTTTGAATTTGTTTTTCATTCCATTCGAATAAAAAAGACTCACCGAATAGCGCAAATCTTAAATTCTCTAGCGCCTCTGGCGTAGCGTGTTCGAAGGAAACCGGCATGGTGGAATGAATGCAGGCAATGTCTTTGTTTGTGCAGGCATTCAGTAAAACGGTCACATCGGAATATCCACAAATCCATTTCGAGTTGTTGATGTGTGGAAGAATTTCGTCGATGGTGTGAATGGTGCCGTATCCACCTCGAGCCACTAGCAAGGCCTTCACCTCGTTGTCTTTCCACAAGGAGAGAAACGATTGCGTGCGATCTTCAATATTTCCAGCCAACTGAAAACTTGGCGTGAAAACATTTTCCGCCAATTTAATTTTCAGTCCCCACGATTCAATAACGCCTTTGGCATATTGCCATTGCTCGCTTGTAATGAATCTTGCCGTGGCAATAATGCCAATCGTGTCGCCTTGTTGTAAAAAAGCTGGTTGCATCGCTTTATCTTTGGTTCGCTAAATTCGCAGTTTTCTGCGCAAAACACTATAAAAAAGATGAAGTCACCGAAAAGACACCTTGTAACCTCAGCTCTTCCATACGCGAATGGTCCTTTACACATTGGACACATCGCAGGTGCATATTTGCCTGCCGATATTTACGTTCGCTATTTAAGAGGGAAGGAAAAGGACGTGGCTTTTATCTGTGGCTCCGACGAACATGGCGCTGCCATTACGTTGCGCGCAAAGAAGGAGGGAAAGACTCCCCGCGAAATCGTAGATTTTTATCACAAGCTCATGGGCGATGCATTTCGTGATTTCGGAATTTCATTCGATGAATATTACAGAACATCGTCTCCGGAACACATTGAAATGAGTCAGCAAATTTTTCTTGAATTGAAAGAAAAAGGCATTCTCGAAACACAACGATCTGAGCAGTATTTCGATGCAGAAGCACAACAGTTTTTAGCGGACAGATATATCACAGGAACTTGTCCGAAGTGCTCGAGTGAAAAGGCTTACGGAGACCAATGTGAGAAATGTGGTTCAACATTAAGTCCAACAGAATTAATCAATCCCGTTTCTACTTTAAGTGGAAGCACGCCTATTCTAAAAGAAACCACGCACTGGTATTTGCCTATGCAACACCACAGCGAGTGGGTGCGCGATTTTATTGAAAACGGAAAACTAAACGGGGAGCAACATCACGATCCTTCGAAATGGAAGTCGCATGTGGTTGGACAGTGTTTAAGTTGGATCGACGGAGGTCTTCAAGCTCGCGCAATGACACGTGATTTAGACTGGGGAGTTCCAGTTCCGGGTGAAGAAGGAAAGGTGTTGTACGTGTGGCTCGATGCACCAATTGGTTATATCACCAACACGAAAGTTTGGGCTGAAACGAACGGAAAGAATTGGGAAGACTATTGGAAGAACGATGAAACTGAAATGGTTCATTTCATTGGGAAAGACAACATTGTTTTTCACTGCATCATTTTTCCAATTATATTGAAATCGCACGGCGGGTTCAATCTGCCAGTAAATGTTCCGGCCAATGAGTTCATGAATTTGGAAGGAGATAAAATTTCAACTTCAAGAAATTGGGCCGTTTGGTTGCATGAATATTTGGAAGATTTTCCGAATCGTCAAGATGAAATGCGCTATGTTTTGGCTTCCATTATGCCTGAGCAAAAAGACAGTGAGTTCACTTGGAACGACTTCAAAGACCGCGTGAACAATGAGCTTGCTGATATCGTAGGAAATTTTGTAAACCGTGTTTTCGTTCTAACACACAAATATTACGAAGGAAAAGTTTCGAACCCAACGTTCGATGCATCTTCACAATTTGAAGAAGCGCAAACTGCCTTCAATACCATTGGTGAAAAGATTGAAGCTTATCGTTTCCGCGAAGCGCAGGCCTTGGCTATTCATTTGGCGCGTATCGGAAACAAGTTGCTCACCGAGACTGAACCGTGGAAACTTCAAAAAACTGAACCTGAAAAAACAGAAGGTATTTTGAACACATGTGTTCAGCTGGTTGCCACCCTGTCTTTGGCTTTAGAGCCTTTCCTTCCATATACAGCAAAGAAATTGAAAGCTGGTTTGCAGTGGGAAGGAGTGAAGTGGGATGATGTGAATGTTTCACAATTAATTCCAGCAGGACATACCATTGGTGAGTTGCCTATTCTTTTCCAAAAAATAACGGACGAGGAAGTTGCCATTCAAGTGGCGAAGTTGGAAGCGTCCAAAGTTCAACCCGAGGTTGATGTGGAAGCGATAAAACCAAATGTTTCGTTTGAAGATTTTCAGAATATGGATTTGCGCATTGCTGAAGTAATAGAAGCGCAGCGTGTTCCGAAGACTAAGAAATTGTTGCAATTGAAATTGCGTATCGGAACCGAAGAGCGCACCGTTATTTCGGGTATTGCTGAATCATACGAGCCCGAGCAAGTCGTGGGTAAGCAAGTATTATACTTAGCGAATTTAGCCCCAAGAGAGATCAAAGGTGTAGAGTCTTCAGGTATGATCTTAATGGCTGAAAACAACAAGGGAGAGCTTTCGTTGCTCTCCCCTGAACGTCCCGTTGAATCGGGAAATAGTGTACGCTAAGATCAGTCTACATTATCGTGTAAGAATGGATTGTTTGTGCGCAATTCAATTCGTGTATTTCCATTCTCGTCTGTTACTTCTCTTGAGATTGTGCGAGAAACTGTGTTTTCACTTGAGTGATTTCCTTCGTCAAGCGTAACTTTTCTTCTCATGAATGCAGGCTCACTCTCCAATTCATTCAATCCGTTTGGAGATTTCATGCGCATAGTGTATTCACGAATACGTGCTTCACGCTCTTTGTTGCGGGCTTGTAGTTCTGTGCGAGGTGGACGATTTTCAGTAGCGACCTCTTGTTTGAAAGTCATTTGCACCTCAGGAACCTCGCGGTCAGAAGTAGGACGAATGCTTTCGAACGCAGGAACGAATGGTGTCTCAGTTTCAGTGTTCTCTTGAATTTTAAATGTGCTCAACTCTGGAATTTCAGGTTCTTCTAATTCCATTTTCACTGTTTCTTCGTTGGCCAATTCAGCTTTTTCGAATTCAGCGAATGAAAACAAAGCCACTTGTTTAACAGGCTCTTCAACGGATGGATTCGATTCAAATGAGTTTTCAATTTCCAATTCAATCTCGTCGGCCAATACCAATTTGAAAGGCTCCTCAGTTACTTCTGCTACTGTTGATTCAGTGATGGTATCTGTTTCAGCGACTACTGCAGGAATTTCTTCCACAACTGCGAACGGCGCAGTTGGCGCATCCCCTAAAATGAATACAGCAGCTGGGGCAGGTGTTTCTTTTACAGCATTAAGCGGAAGTAACGTGGCAATTTCTTTTGCCGCGAAACCGGTTGCAATAACGTTCACACAAATATCTTCTCCGAGTTGTTCGTCTTTGCCATAACCCCAAATGATGTCTGCTTCCGGACCAGCAAGTTCTTGAATGAAATCGGTAATCTCTCCGATCTCGTCCATTTTCAACTCATTGTTTCCGTATGTAATATTTAACAAAATGTGAGAAGCTCCTGTAATATCATCGTCGTTCAACAAAGGCGATTCCATAGCCAATTGCACAGCTCGCAGAGCCTGGCCTTCACCATTTGCTCTTCCGCTGCCCATAATGGCTACTCCGCTTCCACGCATTACCGTTATAACGTCGTTCATGTCCACGTTCACAATACCAGTAATAGTTATTAACTCGGCAATGCTTTTAGCTGCTGTGCAAAGCACATCATCTGCATGACTGAATGCATTGCTTAAAGAAAGGTTTCCGTATAGTTCACGCAACTTATCGTTGCGAATAATCAAAAGCGTATCAACAGCCTTGCGCATTTCTTCAATACCGGCGCTTGCTTGAGCAGTTCTTTTCTTGTTTTCAAAAGCGAAAGGAACGGTAACAATACCTACCGTAAGAATACCCATTTCCTTTGCAACTTGCGCAATGACAGGAGCAGCACCTGTTCCGGTACCGCCACCCATTCCAGCAGTAACGAAAACCATTTGAAGATCGGGGTTAAACAACGCACGAATTTCTTCGATGGACTCCATGGCAGCATCTCGACCCACTTCTGGACGAGCCCCTGCTCCGCGACCTTTTGTAAGCGTATGACCCAATTGCATTTTGTTTAGAATTGGGCTGTTGTCTAACGATTGAGCATCGGTGTTACACACAACGAAGTCTACACCGTTAATTCCTTTGTTGAACATGTAGTTAACGGCGTTTGAGCCGCCACCACCAACACCAACAACTTTGATGATGGCGTTTTCTTCTTGTTTTGGAAGATTGAAATTGAGCAAATCTGACATCGTATAAAAGCTTTTTGAGGTAGGTAAATCAGTAAATTTTGGTTTTCCGAAGTAAGCACACAATTGCTCTTTGTTGCAAACGCACTTTTCAAAATAGTGAACTACTAGATGTTAGTAAAGAGTTGTTGTGGAAATGAATAAATATTATATGGAAGAAAAAATCTCACGTTGTACATTTGCGCACATGTCCCAACAAGATATTCAAGATAAGGTCAAGGAAATTTTCACGGCGTATTTAGAAAAGCATTTGCATCGCAAAACGCCAGAGCGATATGCTATTCTAGCGGAGATTTATACCATCGACGATCACTTCGATATTGAAGCGCTCTATGTTCGAATGAAGAACAAGAAATACCGAGTTTCCAGAGCAACGTTGTACAACACGATAGAGTTATTGCTGAACTGCGCACTTGTAAGAAAAAATCAGTTCGGACAGAACATAGCGCATTTCGAAAAGGCCTATCAGAATAAACAGCACGATCACATTATTTTAACAGACACCGGGGAGGTCTTCGAATTTTGTGACCCAAGAATTCAAAACATTAAGTCAACATTGGAAGAGATTTTTGACATTGAAATTTCCATGCACAGCCTTAATTTTTATGGAAAAAGGAAAAGGAAATAGTTTCCTATTTCCTTTCCCTTCTTAAAAGTTATCTTCTATTTTATTTAGCCGAAAGCAATGCTGTAGGCTCTTGGTAGTAGCGATCAGGTTTTTGAGCGCCATCGAAATTCCAACGTTGCCATGCACCAACTCTCACTCCGCTTTCATAAAGACCTTGAGACTCTTTAATTCCGTTCGCGAAGAAATATACGAATTCACCTTGCGCAATACTCAGAGACTCATCCATGTATGTACCAGTCATCATTAGTTCACCCGTTTGGAAGTTAACTTTCACTTCAAAAAGAGACTCATTTACTTGAGTAATTGATCGTGTGAATTTTGCTGCCGCCTTGTTCTTTGTTACATTCAATTGAGCATCTAACAATTGAGTGGTTGTTTGAGCGAAAGCGCTTGTTGTAAGAACGATTAGCGCGATAAGAGTGAATAATTTAGTTTTCATGAGGTAGTTTGTTATGTTGGGTATACCTACCTTCGCCTAGAAAGGTTACATTTTTTAAAATATTTTTTAGAAACGCACGATAATGGATTATTTGTTTGAGAAGAAGTGGAAGGAAACGCTGGAAACAGCGTCGAAAAATTTTGGCGAAACCCTAGATTATTCGGCTATTCTTTTGTTGATTGGACTACAGGAACTGGGAATATTCGATTTGAAATTCAAGAAAGATCAGAAGTTGGAACTCATGCACGTGGCCGTCTGCACATTATTAGAGCCATACGGGTATTATGAGTTTGAAGGAAGAGACGTAGACGGATGGCCGCACTTTGCTAAAAAAGAAGATCTCCCGGTGTTAAGCCCAGGAGATCAGGAAATTCTATTAAAAAAGGCAATGATGAGATACTTCGGAAACGAAGCGTAAATCTTAAATCTCTATTGTTACCTCAGTTGTTTCTTGCTCTTCAATCTTAATGATGCCAACGCCATAAAGCGCACCCTTGTATGCTTCAATGTCTAAAACGGCAAACCCAGCTTGACCAAGTTTGTAGTTTTCAGAATAATCCATTGTTACTGTGCCAGTAGCATCTGTGGTTAATGTTGTGTCCAATGCAATCGCATTTGGAGGAGGAGGAGTTTGAGAAGGTGAACCGTACAAACGCACTGAAGCACCCTGCACAGGATCGCCGTTCGCATCTACAACACGAACTACCGCCACGGTAGGTTCTTCTTTAACACATGAGGTTAAGGTCATTGTAGTTCCCACTAAAAATAAAATTCCTAAAACAAATTGAAAAGTTCGTGTAGCCTTCATAGACGTTTGCTTAATTTTGTCGACAATTATTCGGTTAAGTATCACAAATTAAAGAAAAAAAAATGAATTCACGTCTATCTTTCTGCGGTTTTGCTATTTTTTCTTTCCTTCTATTCTTGAATGCGACAGGATGTAAATCGCAAGACCCCGTTAAAACGGGCGCTTCTAATTTAACCATTGGAGAGCCTGTACCTATTGAAAACAAAGAGAATCAAACAAATAACAACATGCAAACAGATCACACCAACACACGTATTAAGGTTACAACTTCACTAGGCGATATGGTTATTCGTCTTTATGACGAAACCCCGCAGCACAGAGATAATTTCATTAAGTTGGTTGAATCAGGATTTTACAACGATTTGTTGTTTCACCGTTGTATCCGTGGGTTTATGGCTCAAGGTGGAGACCCGAACAGTCGCGGAGCAGATGCAGGAACGCAATTGGGCATGGGTGGACCTGGGTATACCGTTCCAGCTGAGTTCAATTCGAACTTCATTCATAAGAAAGGTGCACTTGCGGCTGCGCGTCAAGGTGATTTTTCGAATCCAACGAAAGCGTCAAGCGGAAGTCAGTTCTACATTGCTCAAGGACAAGCCATGACAGACGCTCAAATCAATCAAGTTGAACAATACGTGAAGCAAAAGAATGCGAATTTCGCTTACACCCCTGAGCAACGCGAATTATACAAGACCGTTGGAGGTACAGCGCAATTGGATATGGATTATACGGTATTTGGAGAAGTTGTGGAAGGATTGGACGTGCTTGACAAGATTCTTTCCATGCCAACTGCTGCCGGTGACAGACCACTTCAAGACATTAGCATGAAAATGGAGGTGATCAAGTGAGTTTGGTTGAACAAATAGAGCAACTGAAACTTGAAGTTGCTTCCATCCAACTCAACTCTGCCGATGAGGTAGAAGCTTTTCGTGTGAAATATTTAGGAAGAAAGGGTATCTTGAACGATTTGTTCGAGGCCTTCAAGACCATTCCAAACGAAGAAAAAAAGTTAGTGGGAGCAGTAATGAACGGATTGAAAACGTCCGTTCAAGAGAAAATAGATGAAGGTTCTTTGCAATTCAAATCGAATAAAGGTGACGTTGAAGTTCCCGATTTCACTCGCCCACATGGAGAGTGGACACACGGAAGTAGACATCCCTTGCAGTTGGTTCGCGAAGAAATCCTTTCCATTTTTGAGCGCATGGGATTCAGCGTGGAAGACGGACCAGAGATTGAAGACGATTGGCATGTATTCTCTGGATTGAATTTCTCACCGGAGCATCCCGCTCGTGATATGCAGGACACGTTTTTTGTGGAAGGTCAGCCGGATACTGTTCTTCGCACACACACGAGCAGTGTGCAAGTGCGAGTGATGGAAACGACTAAGCCGCCCATTCGCATTGTTATGCCAGGAAGGGTTTACCGAAATGAAGCAATCTCTAGCCGTGCGCATTGTCAATTCCATCAAATTGAAGGATTGTACATCGATGAAGGTGTTTCTTTTGCCGACATGAAGCAAGTGCTTCAAATGTTTACGGAAGCGTTTTTCGGAAAAGCTAAGATTCGTTTGCGTCCTTCGTACTTCCCATTTACAGAGCCAAGCGCTGAGATGGATGTATATTGGGGATTGGAAACTCCAGCCGATCACAGAATTACAAAAGGAACCGGTTGGTTGGAAATTATGGGCTGCGGAATGGTAGACCCGAATGTTTTGGCCGCCTCTGGAATAGATCCTGAGAAGTATTCTGGATTCGCTTTTGGAATGGGCATCGAACGAATTGCCATGCTGCGATACGGGGTAGATGATCTTAGGCACTTCTTTGAAAACGATATGCGCTTCTTGAATCAGTTCAAGAAAACCATATAGTAGTTTTTACAATAAGGTAGTGTACATTGTACACTTTTTATAGGAAGTCTTTTTGAACAAGGCCTTCGTAACTATATTTGCAAGGAACAAAAAATTATGGCAACAGCGTCGAAGTCAACAAAAAATGCGTCAACCCCAACAGGAGAACGCTTTACAAAGGCTACTTACTTAAAGTGGTATCGTGAAATGCTATTGATGCGCAAGTTCGAAGAGAAGTGCGGTCAGTTGTACATTCAACAAAAATTCGGTGGATTCTGTCACTTGTACATTGGACAAGAGGCCATTCTCTCAGGAATGATGGAAGCGATTAAACCAACCGATAAGGTTATTACAGCATACCGTGACCACGCTCATCCTTTGGTGATGGGTTCAGATCCTAACCGTGTGATGGCTGAATTGTACGGAAGGTCAACAGGACTTTCAAAAGGAAAAGGGGGCTCTATGCACATGTTCGACAAAGAAAGAAATTTGTTTGGGGGACACGGTATTGTTGGGGCTCAGATACCAATGGGAGCAGGTATTGCTTTCGCCGATAAATACAGAGGTGAAGATCACGTGACGGTTTGTTTCTTCGGAGACGGTGCTGCACGTCAAGGTGCTCTATATGAGACGTTCAACATGGCAATGACATGGAAGATTCCTTGCATTTTCGTTATTGAAAACAATCAGTACGCTATGGGTACATCTGTCGAGCGTACGTCGAATGTAACCGATTTGAAAACCCTAGGTGCTAGTTTCGAGATGCCTTCTGAATCTGTTGACGGAATGAATCCAGAAGCTGTTGCGGAAGCCTTCGACCGAGCGGTTGCAAGAGGAAGAGCAGGTGACGGCCCAACGTTGTTAGACATTCAAACTTACCGCTACAAAGGACACAGTATGAGCGATCCTCAGAAATACCGCAGCAAGGAAGAGGTTCAAGAGTATATTGATCAAGATCCTATTGAATTCGTTGTGAGAAAAATTCGCGATAACAAGTGGATGACTGAAACGGAAATAGAAGCAATGGAAGAAGAGATTAAGGCAGTGGTTCTAGCATCAGTGGAATTCGCCGAGAACTCGCCACTTCCAGAAAAGGAAGAAATTTATAAAGACGTATATTCCCACGACGATTACCCTTACGTAACCGACTAATAAAAAAATTATGGCTGAAATAGTTCGTATGCCCAAACTAAGTGACACCATGACGGATGGAACCGTTGCGGCTTGGCACAAGAAGGTGGGCGATAAAGTTAAAAGTGGTGAGTTGCTGGCGGAAATTGAAACCGACAAGGCTACTATGGAATTTGAATCTTACGTAGACGGAACTCTTCTTTACATAGGTGTAGAGAAAGGAAAGACTGTAGCTGTAGATGCATTGTTAGCAGTATTCGGAAAGGAAGGCGAAGATGTATCGGCTATCGTTGCTGCTGAAGGCGCTGCTCCTGCAGCGAAGGAAGAAGCACCAGTTACTGCGGCTCCTGCACTAAAAGCTCCAGTTGCTGAAGCCCCAAAGGCAGTTGCAACTCCATCACCAGTTGCTGCGGCGCATGCTCCAGCTGCAGCTCCGGTACCGTTCAATGACGGGCGTATGCGTGTGAGTCCATTAGCAAAGAAATTAGCAGAAGACAAAGGCTTACCGTTGCAATACATCCCTGGTTCAGGTGACGGCGGAAGAATTGTTAGAAGAGACGTTGATGCCTTCATGGCAGGTGCATCTGTGCAATCGGCGTCTGCGGTTGAATCATACACTGAAGAGAATGTTTCGCAAATGCGCAAGACCATTGCTCGCCGTTTAGCTGAAAGCAAATTCACTGCACCGCATTTCTATCTAACCATGGAAATTAATATGGGAAGAGCGGTTGAAGCGCGTGCAGCAATGAATGCAGCAACCGGATCGAAAGTATCATTCAACGACATGGTTGTTAAGGCAACAGCATTGGCATTGAAACAACACCCCAAGGTGAACTCATCTTGGCAAGGAGATACCATTCGATACAACCACCACGTTCACATGGGCATAGCGGTGGCAGTTGAAGAAGGGTTGTTGGTTCCCGTTGTGAGATTTGCTGATACAAAGACATTGGCTCAGATTAATCAAGAAGTGAAAACATTCGCAGAGAAAGCGAAGACCAAAAAACTTCAGCCATCTGATTGGGAAGGAAACACCTTCACCATTTCAAATTTGGGTATGTTCGGAATAGAAGAATTCACAGCTATTGTGAATCCGCCAGACGCATGTATTCTCGCCGTTGGTGCTATTCGTGAAGTTCCTGTTGTGAAGAACGGTGCTGTAGTACCTGGACACACCATGAAATTGACATTGAGCTGTGATCACCGTGTAGTAGACGGTGCGTCGGGATCAGCATTCCTTCAAACATTGAAAGTAATGTTGGAAGAACCTGTTTTGATGTTCATATAATATTAGATTTTATAGAAAATGAAAAAGAGCACCACGGTGCTCTTTTTTCTTGCTCAGAAATAAAATTTACTTCTTTACAAATCTCTTCGTGATAACGCTTCCGTTTACATTCAAACTTAACAAGTATGTTCCAACTTGAAGGTTGTTTACATCAATGCTTTGTTGCTGTGCACCAGGGAAGCGAGTAGCAGCTTCAGTTTGAACTTTCTTTCCAGTTAAATCATAAATGACATATTGAACCTTCGCAGATTCTTCCAATGAATAGTTCACTGTAATGTTTTCTGTTGTTGGATTTGGATAAAACGAAAAAGTGAAAGGTGAATTCTCTTGTTCAGAAATACCAACACCTGCAGGCGTAACAACTTGAGAGGCGTTGTAAATATAATCTCCAGTTGATGTACCGTTGTCGTTCGCGGCATTACCTGCGAAATACATAGTTATTGGGCCAACATCGGTTGCTGGCGCTGTCCACGTAAACGTGAATGAATGGGCGTTAGCCGTAGCACCAGCGTTCGTATTATGTACAATATTTTTTCTTGAATTTCCTGAAATAGTTGCGTTTTTGGTTGTTGTGCCGGTTCCAGGAACAAGGTTTCCTGCATTTGCTCCCGAAGGAAGCAACGCCTCTAGACCAACACCAAACAAAGATCTGCCTTGCTGCGTCACCGTTGCTGTTAGCGTATAGGTTTGTCCTGGCGTGTATTCCCAATTTACAAGGTCGGAGGAAGTAAGTGCAACCGATCCCCCCATGGAGTTGTTTGTGCTTCCTGTGTGACAACCCGGTTGGCTGCAGGTTTGCTCACCTGGAGAACCTGTAGCGCCTGCCTTACCGTTACTGGTTTCTATTCCTGCAAAGAATAACATTCCAGCGGCACCTAATGTGAAAGTTAAATGATAGAATTTTTTCATTTTCTAAATATAATGATAGTTCCTTAAAACAAATTGACTTCCGAAGAAGCTAATTTTAAAATATGAGTAATCGGAATTAATCTTAACCCCAAGAAGCAATCTTTTCGGCTTTGTATTCTCCCGCTTCGAGTTTTTCACGAACTTTCGAGAAACACTCGATGGTGAAACGAACGTCTTCTAAGGTGTGAACAGTTGTTGGAATTAATCGCAGCATGATCACGTCTTTTGGAACAACCGGATAAACTACAATAGAGCAGAAGATGCCGTATGTTTCGCGAAGCTCAACGGTTACATTGGTGGCTTCACCCAGAGTTCCTTTTAAAAAAACGGGGGTAACTACGCTGTTGGTATGCCCGATATCGAATCCAGCCTCTTTCAAACCGCTTTGCAAAGCACGGGCAACGTTCCACAAGTTGTCTTGTAGTTCTGGCATTGTGCGAATCATATCTAAACGTTTCAGAGCGCCAATTACGATTGGCAATGGAAGTGCCTTAGCGAATGTTTGTGAACGCATGTTGTAACGCAAGAATTCAATGACATGAGCTTCAGATACAACGAAAGCTCCTATCGTAGCCATTGCTTTCGCAAATGTTCCGAAGTAAACATCAATCTGATCTTGCACCCCTTGGAAATCACCAGCACCGCGTCCGTCTTTACCGATTGATCCAAATCCGTGTGCATCATCTACAAATAAACGGAAAGGAATAACTTTTTTGAATTCAGCAATTTCTTTTATTTTTCCTTGGTCGCCCGCCATTCCGAAAACGCCTTCAGTCATAACCAAGATCCCACCACCGGTCTGATCGGTTAAGCGCTTCGCTTGGTGTAACATTTTTTCGAAACTAGCCATGTCGTTGTGCTGGAAAACAAAACGCTTCCCCTGGTGCAAACGAACACCGTCTACCATGCACGCATGGCTCTCACTATCGTATACAATTACATCGTGTCTTCCTACGAGGGCTTCAATTGCCGACATACAACCTTGGTAACCGAAGTTCAACAAGAAAGCATCTTCTTTGTGCATGAATGCAGCAAGTTCTTGCTCTAGTTGCTCGTGATATTTGGTCTGTCCAGACATCATTCGTGCACCCATTGGATAAGCCATGCCCCATTCTGCAGCTGCATCTGCGTCTGCCTTACGAACATCTGGATGATTCGCTAAACCAAGGTAGTTGTTCAAACTCCACGTCAATACTGGTTTCCCACGGAACGTCATGTGAGCGCCAATGTCACCTTCTAGTTTAGGGAAAGTAAAATAGCCATGAGACTCTTTAGAGTGCTGACCAAGGGGTCCTCTGTTGTTCTTGATTTTTTCGAATATATCCACGTGCAAATTTTTTAGAACTACAAAAATAATGAGGAATTATCTAATGTGACCTATGAATTATCATCTTGTGAACAGACGATTGTGATTCTTTTGCCGTTACTTGACCGCAAAACCCTATTTTTGCGCTGGAAATGAAAAGATCTATCATCCTCTTATTCGCGTTAGCAATAGCAGTTTCGGGCTGTACTGAGTACAGCAAGGCCTTGAAAGAGACTGACCCTACAAAAAAAATGGCTAACGCAAAAAAGTATTACGAAGATGGTGAGTGTTTCAAGGCATTACCCATGCTGGAAGAGCTAATAGGTTTAACACGCGGAACCCAACAGTCTGAAGAGGTTTATTATTATTTTGCCAAGACGCATTATTGTCTGAAGGACTATTATATGGGCAATTACTATTTTAAGTCCTATGCAAAATCCTTTTCAACAAGTCCAAAAGCAGAGGAGTGTTTATTCATGGCGGCGCTTTGCAGCTATAGCTTGTCACCCAATTACACCCTAGATCAGACCGATTCGAAGACCGCGGTTGACGAATTGCAGTATTTCCTAGATCAATATCCGAATAGCGCTTTGCGAGATTCTGCAAATCACATGATTAGCGATCTCAATTTCAAAATTGAAAAAAAGGATTTTGAAGTGGCAGAATTGTATGTTCAAACCATGAAATACAAAGCGGCATCAAGCAGTCTGCAAGAATTTTTAAAGAAATATCCGCAATCGAAATTCAGAGAAAAGGCGATGCTTTTGATCATCGAAAGCAAATATTTGTTGGCTGAGGGCAGTATTGACACAAAGAAATTGGAGCGTTATAGAGAAACAATGGAATCTTATATTACATTTGTATCCGCTTTTCCAAAAAGCATCTTTTTAGATAGTGCTGAAGATTTCTATCTAAAGAGTGATAAAATGGTAACGAAATTAACGACAAAATAGAATCATTATGAGCAACTATAAAACCTCAACGGCAGCCAAAACAACCATCACGCGCAACACGAATGAGTTGTACGAAAAAGTAGAAGGAAACTTGTTTGAGACAGTAGTTCTGTTGAACAAGCGCACTTTTCAAATTGCTCGTGAAATGAAAGAAGAGTTGAGTCAAAAGCTTGAAGAATTTGGTAGCAACCAAGACAACTTGGAAGAGGTTTTCGAAAACCGCGAGCAAATTGAAATCTCACGTTACTACGAAAGATTGCCAAAGGCCCACAGCATAGCTATTCAAGAATTGGAGGAAGGAGCAATATTTTTCCGTTATCCAGAAGAAGAAGAGAAATAATATTGAATTGAATTCTTTGAAACCCCGAATTTTCGGGGTTTTTTTATTAGGTTTACCTCGTGTTGAAAGGAAAAAAAATAGTACTCGCCGTTACAGGTTCCATTAGTGCCTACAAGTCTCTGTTCTTGTTGCGACTTCTTGTGAAAGAAGGTGCCGAGGTCAAAGTTATCATGAGTAAATCGGCACATGAGTTCATTCAGCCCCTTTCCTTCAGCACCCTTTCCAAGCACCCGGTTTGTTCTGATTTCACAGAGAGTAATTTGAACGGTGTTTGGAACAATCATGTGGAAATGGCGCTTTGGGCCGACCTTATACTTGTTGCCCCATGCACTGCGAACACGCTTGCGAAGTATGCTGCAGGAATGTGCGATGCGTATTTACTAGCTGTACTTATGAGTGCGCAGTGTCCATTATTTTTTGCACCGGCAATGGATCATGACATGATGGAACATTTGGGCACTCAGGACAATTTGAAACGCATTGAAGCAATGGGTTGCACTGTTCTTGCTCCCGGATACGGAGAGTTAGCCAGTGGATTAATTGGAAAGGGAAGGCTCTCGGAACCCGAGGAAATTCTTGGTGTAGTGATTTCTCATTTCAATCCGAATCAACTGTTGAAAGGAAAAAGGGCGCTAGTAAATGCTGGTCCAACCTACGAGGCAATAGATCCTGTTCGATTTATAGGGAATCGATCAAGCGGGAAAATGGGCATTGCCATAGCGCAAGCATTACGCGCGCTTGGAGCTGATGTAACCTTGGTGTTAGGACCTGTGCACGAAAATATTCCAGATGGAATAAAAATTATACGCATTGAGAGTGCTCTTGAAATGTATGAGGCCTGCACACGCGAATTTCAACATTCGGACTTTGCTGTATTGGCAGCTGCGGTCGCAGATTATCGTCCAGTAAATGTTAGCACCGAGAAAATAAAAAAGAAGAACTCTTCGTTAGAGCTGCGCTTGGAAGAAACAGAGGACATAGCAGCTTCATTGGGTAAAATAAAAAATCAAAATCAAAAATTGATTTGCTTTGCTTTAGAAACAGAAAACGAGGAAGCACACGCAATTGCTAAAATGAATCGAAAGAACGCAGATCTTTTAATCTTGAATTCACTCAAGACCGAAGGTGTGTATTTTGGTTCAGACAGCAATGCCATTACTCTTTTTCATTCCAACGGAAGTAAAAAAGAAATATCTTTAAAATCGAAAACGGAAATAGCTCAAATTATTTCCACTGAAATAGCCGACCTTTTTCAATGAAGAAAAGTATAGTATATCTGATTTTATTTTTCATTTCGTTTCATGCGTTAGCGCAAGAATTAAATTGCGACGTGAAGATTATTCCGCCAAGAATTATGATTTCCGGCCCGGAAGTTTTTCAAACTATGGAGCGAGCCATAGAAGAGTTTTTAAATGGAAGGAAATGGTCGAAGGACCAATGGCAGCAAGATGAGCGCATACCTTGTACGATTCAAATTACTATTGAAAAACAAAACAGCCAGCGCGATTTCGAGGGTACCATTCAAATTGGTTCAAGTAGACCGGTTTATAATACTGATTACAAAACGCCGCTTGTTTCAATCAACGATAGAAATTTAACTTTTCAGTTTCAGGAAAATACGCAATTGCAATGGTCACCCGATCAACACAGAGATAACCTAAGCAGTGTTTTAGCATTCTATGCTCTTTATATAATCGCAAGTGATTACGATTCATTTTCATTGGAAGGGGGAACGGATAATTTCTTGATTTGCCAGACAATTGTTACAAATGCGCAGAATGCCCCGGAAGCAGGATGGCGGGCCAGTGGAGAAAAGGGACAACAAAACAGATATTGGTTAATTGAAAACATTCTCACGGAAACATTTAGTCCACTTCGCGAAGCGAATTACAACTACCATCGTCAAGGTCTTGATAAAATGTACACTGAACGAGCGACCGCCACGAATAATATTATTGATGCGCTGAACGGGCTGAATAACATTCATAAAATTAAGCCATCATCATACAATATGCAGGTCTTTTATTACGCGAAGGCCGATGAAATTGTGAATATATTCAAGCCTTTACCCGATGAACAAAAAACGCTGATAGCGGAATTATGTAAGCGTCTAGATCCAGGTAACATTGCGAAATACGATCGTATTTTACAGAAATAGGCATAACTTTTTTCGTTATTCAATAATGCCTAGCTGTAAATTCGCTTTATGCTAAAATCGCTTCATATTCGGAATTATGTTCTCATTGAATCGCTGCACGTAAACTTCAATAAAGGTTTTGTAGCCATAACGGGTGAAACGGGAAGTGGAAAGTCGATTTTGTTAGACGCATTTGCTTTGCTTCTGGGCGATCGTTCTGATGTAAAGAGCATTCGTGTTGGACAAGACAAATGCACGGTTGAAGCAGTGTTTGCAATTTCGAAAAATCGATTTGATTCATTTTTTCAAGAAAATGATTTAGACTTTTCGGAAGACACCGTTGTTCGAAGAGAGGTAAATAGCAAAGGAAAGAGCAGAGCATTTATTAACGATACTCCTGTTGCGTTAGCAATATTGAAGAACTTCACAGAGCAGTTGGTAGACCTGCATTCTCAGCACGAAAATGCGCTT
>CAMCUG010000012.1 GCA_945878835.1 Chryseobacterium gleum
TTGTTGGAATTCAACGAAGAGGAAGGAAGATATTTCGCGATGCACCATCCGTTTACATCTCCAAAACCAGATCAAATTCATTTGTTAGATACAGATCCAGGTTCCGTGAATGCAAACGCCTATGATTTCGTGTTGAATGGGGTTGAAATTGGCGGAGGCTCTATTCGTATTCACGACCGAAGTGTTCAAGCGCGCATGTTTGATCTGCTTGGATTCACGAAGGAAGAAGCGCAAGCGCAATTTGGATTCTTACTGAATGCCTTTGAATATGGCGCTCCGCCTCACGGAGGACTAGCTTTCGGATTCGATCGTTTATGCTCGCTATTCGGCGGCAGCGAAGGGATTCGCGACTTTATTGCCTTCCCCAAAAACAACAGTGGACGTGACGTAATGATTGATGCGCCTTCAACAATTAGTGAAGCTCAACTTAATGAGCTATCAATTGTTGTAAAAAAGTTGGAGAACTAAAAATTATTTGTATATTTGTCGCCCGTTGGAAATTTAACAACAAGAAATTATGAAACGTACTTATCAACCATCGAATACAAAGCGCAGAAACAAACACGGTTTCCGCAAAAGAATGTCTACCGCAAAGGGCCGTTTGGTTCTTTCATCACGTAGAAGAAAAGGTCGTGAGAAACTGACAGTTTCTGACGAACGTCGTCACAAGGGAATCGTTCGCTTATAATAGCGTTGACAATATTGAACAACCGCTCAAATGTATTTTTGGGCGGTTTTTTTTTGAAACAATAATACATCATTATGAAGTTAATTACTGTTGGAACTGTAGCCTTTGATAGCATTGCTACTCCTTTTGAATCGCGCGAAAAGGTTATTGGTGGCGCAGCCACTTACATTTCAATGGCTGCTGCTTATTTGAATGGCGAATGCGGTGTGGTAAGTGTGGTGGGCGATGATTTTCCAACGGCCTTCATGGATGAATTGAAATCGAGAGGAGTAGATTTAGCTGGGCTTCAAATTAAAGAAGGTGAAAAATCTTTTCATTGGTCAGGAAAGTACCACATGGACATGAACTCTCGCGATACGTTAGCGACTGATTTAAATGTTTTAGCAACGTTCGAGCCGAACCTTCCAGCCAATTATAGAGACGCGGAATACGTGATGTTGGGAAATTTGGTTCCTGCCGTTCAAATTGCAGTATTGAATCAAATGAACAAACGTCCGAAGTTGGTAGTGTTGGACACCATGAATTTCTGGATGGACGTTGCGCGTGAAGATTTAGATAAAGTTTTCGGGATGGTAGACGTTGTTACCATTAACGACGAAGAGGCACGCCAGTATACAGGAGAGCGTTCACTGAAGAAGGCTGCAGCAAAAATTTTGACATTAGGTCCAAAGGCCTTGATTATTAAGAAGGGTGAGCACGGAGCGTTATTGTTCAGTCAAGATGAGGTGTTCTTCGCTCCTGCTATGTTGTTAGACGATGTTGTTGATCCAACCGGAGCGGGCGATTCATTTGCAGGCGGATTCATTGGTTATTTAGCCAAGATGAACGACATCAGCTTTAAAGCCATGAAGAATGCGATTGTTACGGGTTCTGCTATGGCTTCATTTACTTGCGAAGACTTCGGTCCAGAGGCATTGTTGAAAGTGACAGAAGAGCAATTGAATGCACGTGTGAAAGTGTTCGGAGATATGGTTCGCGTTTAATTCGCGTAATACGTTTTCGGGTCTACAGGAACGCTGTTCTTCCAAATTTCAAAATAAAATTGTCCTTGACCGTTCGCGTTTTCGCTAACCCAGCCAATACCTTCTCCGGCCTTTACAGACTCTCCGTTTTGCTTCAGCAGAACAGCTAAATTCTTGTACGCTGAAACCATGTTGTTCGGATGTTGAATAAGCACGGTGTTTCCATCGCTTACCGTATAGCTCGAAGAAATAATAGTTCCATCTAAAACAGATTTCACCGCCTCATTTTTCACGGAAGTCCAATAAACGCCTTTCTTTCCGAATTGCGGTTCGAAGTTGGAGCTTATAGTGCCTGCAACGGGAGGAAAAAGCAAATATCCCGCTTCTGGAATTTTACCCAATTGCGTTACGAAAACTGTACTCGCGTTGTCGAGCTCTTCTCGAACGGCTTGATCTACGTCGCTAATGGCGTAATTTAAATCAACACTCTGCGCACCTTTCGGAACGCTGTCTGGAGTGGTAGAAACGGGTTGTCCTCCAGATAGAATAATCTTCAAATCACTGAAATAATGCTCTTGACTTTTCATGACTGAATTCAAAGAATCGGCCATGAGTCTTGCTTGTCGCGCGTCGGCGCGTGATTCGTAAGAAGTGAAATCTGGAATTAGAATCGTGCGAAGTGGTGTAAAGGCTATGAGTGAATAGAAGAGTAAAGCGAACACAACTAAGAATCCACCGAGCATGACTATGAGGTTCATTGGCGTGAGGCTGTAGGAAAATCGTTCTTCGAAAGAATTTTCATTCAGAATAATTAAGCGGAAGGGTTTCTTCAGCTTTTTGAGAATTTTCTTACTTTTCTTTTTCCTTTCCATCGCGGGCATAAAAGTAAGAAGAATGAATGAATGTAAAGGGAAATGCAATAAATTCGCTTTCTGTCGTTAGAAAATCCGCATGACCGAAAATCGAAATTACAATACACAAGAAACGCACTCGAAAAGAGTAACTAGACCGCGTGTGGCTCTCATGTTCATGAGTGCTGTGCTTTTATCTCTGATTTTCGCAAGTTGTTCAACCAAGGAAGATGGCGTGGCGTATAGAATTTATCACAATACCCTTGGCCATTACAACGGTTACTTCAACGCAAATGAATTGGTAAAGAAGTCACAGTTGACTTTGGCCAATGGAAGGAAAGACGATTACGACGAGGTTATTCCGTTGTACAACTACGGCACGGTATCTCAGAAAAAAGAACTAATTCCAGATTTAGACAAAGCCATTAAAAAATGTGGAAAGGTGGTGAAGCGTCACACGCTTGTTGCGGAGTCCAAGAAGGAAATGAAATGGCCAGAATACAACAAATGGATGGACGACAACTACCATGTTATTGGTCAATCTAATTTGTACAAGGGGGAATATTACAAGGCGCAAGAGACGTTCAATTTCATTTCAAATAAATATTCTTCAGAGGCGGTGCAATTGCGGGCCTATATCTGGGCCGCAAGGTCTTATTTTTTAGAAGGCGATTATTCTAAGGCCAAACAATTGTTCCAGAAGGCAGATGGTTACGAAGATTTGCCGAAGGACATTGCCCGTGAATTGTATTTGGTGAAGGCTGAATTTTTTCTCGTTCAAGGTGAATTTAATGCAGCCATAGAACCTTTGGAGAAAGGATTGGCGTTAATCACGAAGAAACCCGATCGAATTGTTCCGCAATTTGTATTGGGGCAATTGTACGACCGCATGGATAAGTCTGGCGATGCGAAAGTTGCATTTCAAAAGGTAATTAAACTGAAACCGCCCTATGAATTAGAGTTTCAATCGAAACTTCAAATGCTCCTGACCGACACCAAGATTTCTCGCAACTACGAAGACGCTCAAAAGTCTTTGTTGGTAATGCTCGAAGATTTGAAGAACGAGACATACCAAGATGTCATTTATTACGCCTTAGGAACTGTTACGTTGGAATTGGATAAGCGTAAAGAGGCGGTGGATTATTTTGAAAAGGCTCTAAAATTCAACAAGAGTAACAAGAGTAAGCGTTTGAAGATATTCATGACCTTGGGTGATTTATACTTTACTCAAAAGGAATATCCTGATGCTCAAGTGAATTACGACAGCGCTTATCACAATTTGGCAACCAATCACGTGCGTTACAAGGAGATCAAGGCACGTGCGCTTAGTTTGAATGAATTGGTGGGCTACTTGAACACGATTTCAGAGAACGACAGTTTGATTTCTTTGTGCCAAAAACCAACTTCTGAAATTGAGAAAACGTTGACAGCCGTGCGCGAGCAGTTGCAAGCAGAGATGGCTGAATTGCGAGATAAGGATGAGGCAGATCGTTTGGCAGCCTTGAAGGGAGAAGAGATTAACGGCACCTTTTGGATTTACAATCAGGATTTATTGAAGCGAGGCAAAAACATTTTTGACGACACTTGGTCTGGCCGTCCACTGAAAGACAATTGGCGTAACCAAAGCTTATTGGTTATGATGATAGGCGAGAGAGATGAGAGCATTGTGGAAGCTGCAGCCGTGGACAGCGCTGATTCAGAAGACCCGAAGTATAAAATTCCCACCATTGATGAGCTTCGTGCAAAGTTGCCCTGTGGCAATAGCTCTGCTATTGCTGAAATGAAGAGTGACTTAGCAGAAGCCTATTATTTATCTGGCTTGCTTTATAAGGAGAAATTGGAGGACATGGACAATGCAATGACTTCATGGGAAAAGATGATTTCCAAATGTGAAGAAGGGGGGTTTCATCCATTGGCCTATTACCAGTTGTTCCGCGGTTGGCTTGCGAATGAAAAGGAAGAAGGCTACACGCAGAATCCGTTTTGTTCGACATGCAGTTCGGTGTTTTGGGGAAACCAAATCAAATCGAAATATCCGAATTCAGATTGGGCATTGTTGGTAGATGACCCCAACTACATGAATGCCGAACAAACGCGCAAAGAGGAAGAGGAGAAGAACTACACGAAAGCATATAATCAGTATGTGACCAATCACCCGTATGACGCTGTGACAGCGTGTACCAATGCTATTACTAACCGTCCTACCAACCATTTAATCTGTAAGTACCACATGTTGAAAGCTACCTGTTTGGGAAAAACCGAGGTGGTATTTGGGGTTAGAGAGAATTGCGAGGCTGAGTTGGAGGCTGTTGTGGCAGGATGTCCAAACACGGAAATGGCTACTCAGGCTGCTGAAATGTTAAAGCAACTGACCTCAGGCGGATCACCTAAACCAACCAACGCATCAACAACGTCGAATTACATTAAGGCAGACGAATCGGAACACTATGTGGTATCGGTTGCAGATTTGAAAACAGTAAAACTGAATCAAGCGAAGGCCGCGGTTTCAGATTTCACCAAGATCTATTTTTCAGGGTTCGATTATAAGGTGAGCAATACCATGTTCAATGCAGATCAGACCTTCATTTTAGTGAAGTCATTTGCTAATTTGAAAGATGCGAGAGATTATTTTACTACTTTTGTTAGTGATGATGATTTGGTTAACGAATTGGATTTATCGGAATCAGATAAGTTCATCATTACAAAACAGAATTATTTGGAACTTTTCCGCTCTAAAGACTACGAAGGTTATTTAGAGTTTTTTACTAAAAACTATTGAACTATGTTATCAAAAGGAAACACATCTGCTCGACCTTCAGAATCAGCTTCTGAGAATGCAATCAACAGAATCGTTGAAGGAACTATTATAGAAGGAGAAATCCGCTGCGAAAGCAATATTCGTATCGACGGCGTTTTCACAGGAAATATTGGAACCAAAGGACGATTGGTAATCGGTCCAACAGGAAGAATTGATGGAAATGTGATCTGTCAGAATGCAGAAATTGAAGGTTTTTTAAAGGGTAAATTAAACGTTCAACAGTTGCTTTCTTTGAAAAGTACAGCTCGTGTTGAGGGAGATATCTTCACTGACAAGTTAGCTATTGAGCCAGGTGCTGCATTTTCGGGAGCGTGTTCAATGGGACAAAAGCAAAAGGAGGCTCCTAAGGTTGAAAATCCGGGCTCGCCCGTAGCCCCAACTACCCTAATTTCAAAATAATTCGCATTAATCCTTCCACACTAAAATACGCTTCTTTGGCCACACAAATGGCATTAACCATTGGTTTGGGTGTTTGGGGAGGAAGGAAATTAGATGTTTATTGTCAAAATGAAAAACCAATATTAACATTGGTTTTTTCTATTTTAGGTCTCGTATTGTCGTTATATGTTGTCATCCGAAGTGTATCAAAAAAATGAATCGATTTATTTTCCCCAACGTTGTCTTTGCATTTGTGTGCATGAGTGCTATTTATTTTTCCAGTTTGAAATGGAACGTTCCACTTGTTTTCGAGGTAGTGCCTGTGTTATTCGTTGTGTTGAATGTGTTGCTTTACAAGTGGGTTCAAGCCGCTGTTGCAAAGTCACCTGCGAAATTTGTTAATGCCTTTATGACAGCCATAACGTTGAAATTACTCTTTACAGCTTCTGTTGTTGGGGTGTTAATTGTGATTTTTCCTGCATCGAAAGCAATGCTAGCTTTGGGTACATTTTTTATATACGCTGGCGCTACTTTTATCTTTTCGAGAGCTCTTTTGAAGATTAAATGAAAAACAGAAAAGTTTTTGAAGAAATAATTTCGTTTCTGCAATGTGTTGCTTACTTTTGCACCGCCAAAAACGGGTTAGTGATGGTGAGACTGTATCAATTTCTTTTTATAATAGGATTCATTGGAATGACTTCATTTGCCTTTGCGCAGCATGAGGGCCATGCCATAGAGTCAGTTGCTCAAACCGACACTTTAGCGCATGCGGCTGAGGATTCAACGCTAGCAAAAGAAGAATTCAAAATTGGTGAAATGATTATGCATCACATTACAGATGCTCATCAAATTCACTTGGGTGGAAGTTTGTACATTCCTCTTCCTGTTATCATTTTGCACGAAGGGCATTTCGATATTTTCTCTTCAAGTAATTTTTACTCAGTAAACGATCACGGTGAATTAGATTACCACGATTACAAAGGATATCGCAGTCATCACGAAATGATTGAATTCGTCGGTGAAAGTGCACCTCACGATGCACACGGACACAAGGTTATGGATTTTTCAATTACCAAATCGGTATTTGGAATGCTGCTAATCATTGGATTAATGATATTCCTTTTCGGATCTATTGCTAAGAAGTACAAGAAAAATGGAAGAACAGCACCAACGGGTATTCAGAATGCTTTGGAGCCTTTCATTATGTTCATAAGAGACGATATTGCTACTCCGGCCTTAGGAAAGAAAAAGGCTGAGAAGTATGTACCTTTTTTACTTACATCATTCTTCTTTATTTGGATGTGTAATATGTTAGGAATGATTCCTTTTCTTGGAGGATTCAATATTACAGGAACACTAAGCATTACGTTAGTATTGGCAGGATTGGTTTTCCTTATTACCAGTTTCTCAGGGAACAAACATTATTGGGGTCATATTTTCTGGCCTCCAGGAGTTCCAGCATTCGTAAAGGTTATTTTGGTTCCAATTGAAATCATGAGTGTGTTCATTAAACCAACCGTATTAATGATTCGTTTGACAGCTAATATTACAGCCGGACATATTATTATATTGTCTTTTGTTGGATTGGCCTTGATGTTCGGACAGGATAGTGTTGCGGCCGGATATGGTGTTGGGGTTGGTTCTGTCTTGTTTATGATATTCATGTATTGCTTGGAGCTTTTGGTAGCATTCCTTCAAGCCTATGTGTTTACTTTACTTGCCGCATTATATTTCGGAGAAGCAAATCAAGAACATCATCACGAGCATGAACATGCTGAATCTCATGCACATTAATTCGTAAATTTTAACTCAAAAATCAAATAACATGGAATTCTTAAATCTTTTAATGACAGCAGAAGTTGGACAAGGTCTTGCTGGTATTGGAGCAGGTATAGCTGCTGTTGGTGCAGGTATCGGTGTAGGTCGCATTGGCGGTTCTGCTCTTGAAGGAATGGCTCGTCAACCAGAAACAAGTGGTGATTTACGCTCAAACATGATCGTAGCTGCCGCCTTGGTTGAAGGTGTTGCTCTTTTTGCCATCATCGTTTGTTTGTTAGTAGCTTTAGGTTAATAATAGGCGCTTTGCGCTAAACACAATACATCCATGGAAGGATTACTTAGTGTATCCGTAGGTACCGTATTTTGGGCCTCGGTTGCTTTCTTGTGTGTGCTTGCCATTTTGAAAAGAATGGCATGGGGTCCAATATTGAGTTCTTTAAAGGACCGTGAGGAGGGTATCGCAGATGCATTGCGTCAGGCAGACCTTGCTAAGGAAGAAATGAGCCGTTTACAGGCGAGCAACGAAGATCTTCTTCGTGAAGCACGCAACGAACGTGATCGTATCTTGAATGAAGCAAAGTCAATGGCTGATAAAATGCGGAACGATGCCGTTGGTCGCTCACAAGAAGAGGCAAATCGTATTACTGCGAAAGCGAAAGCTGAGATTGAAAATCAAAAGCAAGCGGCTATCACCGATTTGAAAAATCAGGTAGCTGATCTTTCAGTTCAATTGGCTGAAGTGCTTTTGAAAGATACTTTAACAGAAGAGCAAAAGCAAAAAGCGTTGAATCATTCTTTAATTAAAGAATTCGGAGCCAATTAATATGTCAAACATCCGCCTTTCAACGCGTTACGCAAAATCATTGATTAGCCTTGCTGCAGAGCGAGGAGAGACCGATGTCTTGTTGAAAGACATGCTTTACATCTCTAGCAGCATTCGTTCAAGTAAGGATTTGCAAATAATGTTGGCTAGTCCAGTTATTAGCGGTGATAAAAAACGTAAAGTGTTGTTCTCTATTTTTACTGAATTGAACAAAACCACGCACGTGTTTATAGATCTAATCGTAAGCAAAGGTCGTGAGAGTGATTTGGGTGAAATAGCCCAGTCGTTTGTTCAGCAAGTAAAGGCTGGAAGAAACATTTTTGATGTGGAATTAATTTCAGCAGTGCCTGCCGATGACGCTCTTCGTGCAGAGATTTCTGCAGTAGCGAAGAAGATTTGTGGTGGCGATGTTGAAATTACTGAAAAAGTTGATTCAGAGTTAATAGGTGGATTTATCCTTCGTGTAAACGGAATGGAATACAATGCATCGGTTTCAGATAAACTGAAAAAAGCGAAAAAAGATTTTTCAAAAAACCCGTACGTCCCAACGTTATAATGGGATTAAAAACTATTCGTTATGGCAGATATTAAACCTGCGGAGATTTCAGCAATCCTTAGAGAACAGTTAGCTGGTCTAAAGACCGAAACTGAGTTGCAAGAGGTAGGTACCGTTCTTCAAATTGGAGATGGTATTGCGCGTATTTACGGTCTTTCAAATGTTCAATCAGGAGAGTTGATTGAGTTTGAAAACGGTGTACAAGGTATTGCCCTTAACCTTGAAGAAGATAACGTTGGTGCCGTATTGTTAGGTCCCTCTGGAGAGTTAAAAGAGGGCGCTAGCGTTAAACGTACCGGAACTATTGCTTCTATTCAAGCCGGAGAAGGAATGCTTGGTCGTGTTGTAAACACACTGGGAGAACCTATCGATGGAAATGGTCCTATCACAGGCGAGTTGTATGAAATGCCACTTGAGCGTAAAGCTCCAGGGGTAATCTACCGCCAGCCTGTAAACGAGCCACTTCAAACAGGTATCAAAGCAATTGATGCAATGATTCCAATTGGACGTGGACAACGTGAGTTGATTATTGGTGACCGTCAAACAGGTAAAACAACTGTTGCGATTGACACCATCATCAATCAAAAAGAATTTTACGATAAAGGTGAGCCTGTATATTGTATTTATGTTGCTTGCGGACAAAAAGGTTCTACCATCGCAGGTACAGTAAAAACATTGCAAGATGCAGGTGCCATGGCATATACAGTGGTTGTTGCTGCAACGGCTTCTGATCCGGCTCCTCTTCAATTCTACGCTCCGTTCTCGGGTTGCGCAATTGGAGAGTACTTCCGTGACACCGGTCGTCCAGCATTGATTGTTTATGATGATTTGTCTAAACAAGCGGTTGCTTACCGTGAGGTGTCTTTGTTGCTTCGTCGCCCACCCGGACGTGAGGCATATCCTGGAGACGTATTCTACTTGCACAGCCGTCTTCTTGAGCGCGCTGCGAAAGTAAATGCAACGCAAAGTGTTGCTGAAAACATGAACGATTTACCAGCAAGCTTGAAGAGCATTGTAAAAGGTGGCGGTTCATTAACGGCACTTCCAATTATTGAAACACAAGCTGGTGACGTTTCGGCGTATATCCCAACCAACGTAATTTCGATCACAGATGGTCAAATCTTCCTTGAGTCGAACTTGTTCAACTCAGGTGTGCGTCCTGCAATTAACGTAGGTATCTCTGTAAGCCGCGTAGGTGGTTCTGCACAGATTAAGTCTATGAAGAAAGTGGCGGGTACTTTGAAGCTTGACCAAGCACAATACCGTGAGCTTGAGGCATTTTCGAAATTCGGATCTGACTTAGATGAAGTAACGAAGTCTGTACTTGAAAAAGGAAAACGTAACGTTGAAATCTTGAAGCAAGGTCAAAACAATCCAATGACTGTAGAGAAGCAAGTAGCTATTATCTACTGCGGAACGAAAGGTTTGTTGTCACGTATTCCAGTTGAGAAAATTCGTGAGTTCCAAGACGATTATTTGAATAGTCTTGAAATGAACCACAACGACACCTTAAGTGCTATTCGTAACGGTAAAATCGACGAGGCTGTAACAACAGTATTGGAATCAGTAGCAAAAGATATTTCAGCGAGATACAACTAATTGTAAAGCGAAGAAGGACATGGCAAATTTGAAAGAAATCAGAATGCGTATTGTATCGGTAAACTCTACCATGCAAATCACTTCTGCCATGAAAATGGTGTCTGCAGCAAAATTGAGAAGAGCACAAGATGCCATTACTAAAATGCGTCCGTATGCTCAAAAGCTTCAGGAAATTCTTTCGAACGTAAGTTCTTCAGAGTCGAATTCAACATTCAGCCAGCAGCGTGACGTTAAGAGCACGCTGGTGGTTGCTATTACTTCAAATCGCGGATTGTGCGGTGGTTTCAATAACAACGTTATCAAGGAAATCCGAAATATCGTTAAAACCAATCCAAATGTTCATGTATTGTCTTTAGGAAAGAAAGCCTTCGACAATTACAAGAAAACAACCATGCACACCTTTGAAGGTTTCGGTGATACTCCTTATGATATCTTCGATAAACTAACGTTCTCTAACGTGAGTGCAATTGCGAATACCATCATGGATCAATTCGCAAATGGTAAATACGACAAAGTAATTTTAGTTTACAATCGTTTTAAAAATGCTGCTGTTCAGATTATTGAGAACGAGCAATTCCTTCCAGTACTTCCTCCGGTGAACTCAGAAGCGCAATCGAATGTCGATTATATCTTCGAGCCAGAGAAGACTCAGATTCTTGAAGAGTTAATTCCTCGAACATTGAAAGTTCAGTTGTTCAAAGCCCTGTTAGATAGCAACGCTGCTGAGCACGGTGCGCGTATGACTTCTATGCACAAGGCAACGGACAACGCCGGTGAAATGGTTAAGGAACTTAAGTTAACCTACAACAAAGCTCGTCAAGCTTCAATTACCGGAGAGATCTTGGAAATTGTTGCCGGTGCAGAAGCGTTGAACGGCTAAGACGTATCTTTGTCTTAAGCCCTAACCGTGAATGCTTAAGAAAATAGTCTCTCACACTTTCTTTTACTCTTTTGCCAATCAGACTCCTGCGCTGATTAATCTTTTTTTACTGCCATTTTTAACACCCTTTTTATCTGCTAGTGACTATGCCATTTATGGGCTTATATTGAGTTACGCAGGATTGGTTGGTGCTTTCAGCAGCTTAGGATATATAGTGCTGTTTCAACAAAGTTATTTCGAAATGGGATCTGATTTTAAATCGAAATGGGCTCGGCTCTTAGGCTTTCAATGGCTTTATAAATTTCTGTATGCTGGATTGGTTGCGGCATTGCTGTATTTCTCTTTGAGAAATAAAATCCCGTCAGAACGTTTAAATATAGTACTTGTGTTAGTTATTATTCCGCTTTTGTTTTTCGATTTAACGAAGTCTATTGCCACGCGATTGCTTCAGTTTAGACACAAGCATCAGCAGGTATATACCATAACCATTGTCGTGGGAATTCTATCTGCATTTATAAGTTTTGTAGGAGTTAGATATTTCAATTTAGGATACATGGCTTGGCTTTATTCTCAAGCTGTTTCTTCGGCTTTATTGGCGGCTTATTTTGGATATTTCTTATATGTGAAAGAGCGTATTCGTCCGTCGTTTCATTTCAACAAGAATGAAATTGTTTCCGATCTTAAAATTGCTACACCGCTTATTCCGAAAGAGTATGCGACTTATTTATTGAATTCGTCCGACAGAGTTTTGCTTGATCGATTTGGTGTTTCGCAGAATAAAATTGGTCAATACAGCATTGCATATTCGTTCGCGTCTTATTTCGAAAATATTCAGGCTCAGGCGAATCAAGTTTTGACGCCCATTGTTTTCGATTTGTATAAAACAGGAAGCGAATTGGCTATGCAAACCGTGGGTAAGCTCATCCGAGCCTGGTTTTACATTTCGTTGCTGATGGCAACGCTATTGGGGCTGTGGATTCCGGATATCTTCAGATTGCTTTATCGCAAAGCGGAGTTGAGTGCAGCTTATCCAATGGCTATAATTCTCATTTTCGGATTTTGCTACCGGCCCATTTACGTGGCTATCGTTGATAAGGCCATCTATGATAAACGAACGATGGAGGTACTTAAGATTACTCTGGTGGCAGCCCTTTCGAACGTATTACTCAATTTAGTTTTCATTGGTTATTACGAAACGTGGGCCGCAACTTTCAACACTGTGATAGCTTATTTCATTATGGCTGTTGCTGGATATTTTTTAATAAAAAACAGTGAGGATTTTCGCAAACTTATTCGCCCGTTTGAACTTATAGCAACAATTGTAATTGTTGGCGCTGTTGTCTTTTTCATACGAGATCTTTCTTGGGTATGGCGAATAGCGGCCACAGGAATAGTGTTAGTAGGAATGTTGGTTTGGCTTAAAACAAGCGGCAGAAGGATATGGAATGAATTGAATAACTTGCGACATGGCTTATCGTCCCATTGATTTCAACATTATCCAAAAAGAATTTGAATCGAGATTTCCAAATGGAACTTTGTTCGAAGGGAAGAATTTCAATTACATAAAATTGGTTCAACACGGGTTATCCTATGCCATGACCGATGCCCAAGACAAATTGCTGAAGAAGAATCCTTTTGAATTTTGGAGTTTGTTCAAATTGAAATCGCGAATCAATTCCTTCCGGAATAGGAAAGTTGAATTCATTCCACAAAAGAGTGAAAGTATTTTGTTTTTGGAAGGACGCAGAAAGTTAAAACTTCCAACTGGAGAAGAGATTTCACCCATCACCCATCTGCTTCGTGAGACGGTTTTAAGAGCGGAATATTCGTGGTGGGACACTACGGGTGCTTTCGAAAAAGAGGCAGATTTCTCTTTGAAGCAAATGTCGAATTGGTTTCCTTCAATGAACGAAATTCAAAGAGAGATTTATGACGAGTTGAAAGGTGTCTTGCGTGGTCTTAAAAATTCTAAGACACTTTCAAGGTTGGAGTTTCGCTATGTGGAAAGTGCGTTTTACGTTTTCTTCAGGTCTTTTAGTAGATGGTATGAGCTGCTTTCTATAGCTAAGCCGAAAACGTTGGTCGGGATTACCCATTACCACAATGAAGGCTGCCTAGCTGCCGCGAAAATTCTAGGAATAAAGACGGTTGAGCTTCAACACGGATTAATTTCAAGACATGACTTGTATTACGTGTATCCAAAAATGTATCGGACTGCTTTAGCGAAAGGAATGTTCCCCAATGAAATTTGGTTGTTTGGGAATTTTTGGATGGATGTGTTGCAAAGAGGCGCTGAATCTGAATTTATGAAGCCCTTGGTTGTCGGTGATTTTACAACAGATTCAGCGGTGAATCCTGAGAAAATTCAAAAAGAGAATCGTGTTTTGTTGTGCGCTCAAAAGAACTTGTCGGCGCCATACATTCAATGGATTCGTTTTATGCGAGATCATATTTTACCCAATCACCCCGACTGGAAGCTGATCGTGAAACTTCATCCACTTGAATCGGAAGAGAAAAAATACATGGGCGAGGCGAGTGATTGCGTGGAAGTTCTTCCAATCTCGTCTTCGCTGAATGAAGAATTAAAGCGAGCTAAAATTCAAGTTAGTATTTATAGCACAACGTTTTATGACGCTTTAGGAATGGGAGTTAAGAATTATTCATTGAATGACATTGGTTTTTCGAGTGATTACGCTTCGGAAATGGTAGAGTTGGGTGTTGCTGAGTCGCTGAAGAACTCAGAGGATGTGATTGCGAAATTTGAGCGTTCGCCGGAGATGTTGGATTATTTGACGAGGCAGGACGTGTTTTCTTCTTTTCAGCCGAGAACGATGAATTTTAGCACGTGATGCTATCGATGTTCATCTGTCATTTGTTACATTTGTTTATATCCTTGATTTTATGAAAAGAATTTTACTCTTGTTGATTTCTGCGGCGATCGCGATATCGTCCAATGCACAAGCTACTTCTGCGACTGCCTTGGCCATAACTCCAGGAAATTATTTGTTAAATGGGGTCGGATACACCCCAGTTACGCCAACCAGTCAATGTTTGGTAACAACGAGTGCGCAAACCACCACGACCTGCACCGCAGCAGCCCCAACAAAGGCCTGTTGGTTTAAGTTTACAGTTCCTGGGGGGACGTTATCAGCAGCAGTTAAAGTGACCGTTGTGCCTACAGGGTTTGATGCGTCAATAGATTTTTACGCAGGAACTGCGGCGGCTCCAATTTATATGCAATGCGTGAATGCCGCTGGTTCTAGTGCGACGGAAACGTTAAAAACAACTTGGGCGAGCAATCCTGTGAATCCAGGAACGGAATATTATTTCAGAGTTGGGTCAAACGGAACTACTGCATCGTGCTTTACCGTTAAAGTAGAGTACTATCCAACAGCTCAACTACTTTCTTCTCCAAATCCTTCTCCGGATGCTGGATTGGTGGGCTACAGAACAAATAATTTTGCGAAACGGAACAACCCAACATTTGCAGCGCAAAATAATTTAGTTACTTCTACACGTTATCGTTTTGTTGATCAGGCTGATCCAACAGGGACGCCTTGCACAGGAAATACAGGAGCTTCAAGTGTGGATCAATTGTATTTATATAGTTTTCCTTGCATCTGCTACGGAAAAACGTACGATGTATACATAGAAATTCAAATGGATGGAATTTGGTGTGGCGAAGGTCCGGTAAGAACTTTGGCTATGGAAGCTTATCCGAATAATACCATTAGCAATGCCCCATGTGCGACAGTGACTTTACTAGGAGGGGTTTTGAATTCGACTTATTTGGGATCAACTGCTATTACAGAATGGGAGTTTACGTTGGCCGGAAATGTAATTGTTACGACCCAAACTCCTGCTGGTATCACAACGCTGAATATGAATATACCTGCACTGGCGTGTCTGCGATACAACCGAATTTATTCGGTTCGAATTCGCATGAATTATTGCAATGTTTGGGGTCTTTGGAGTGCGCCGTATTGTTTAATTACTGCTCCAATTCCATACTTAACGGTAACCGGTGGGCCACCGACCTACTCGAACATCTGTAACACAACCATTTCGCCATACGCCATTGTGTATTCACAATTCACACAAGGAGCCAACCAATATATTTGGCAAATTGCGCAGGTGAATCCTGCAGCACCACAAACACCAATTGCCCCGTCTATTTTAGCAACAACAGCTCTTGAGGTTTTAATGTTGAATCAATTTGCCCTTACCCCAGGTAATTCATACCGTATTGGAGTGAAACCGAAATTAACTTCCTGCAGTTCTCCGCAAGAAGGAGACTACGGCCAATTTTGCGTTGTTACTATAGGTGCTTTAATGGCTCCGAACGATCCGAGTGCAATGGAAGTTGTGAATGATGAAATTCATGTTGAAAGGAATGCAGCAGATATTATGGAAGTGGATAACCAAGGAAATGTCGCGGTAATTTCATTCCAAGGAATTGAAGAAAAGATGGCCACAATTCGAATCACCGATGAGCGTGCTTTAGGAAAAGGAATGATTCAATTGGTAGGAATGAATGGGCAAATGCTTTTTTCAAAAGATGTGTTCATTGAATCGGTGGAACAATTGATTCAAGTGCCACTTCCTTCGAATATTGCTTCGGGATTGTATATGGTGTCTTTCAGAACGCAAGAGCACACGGTTACAGAGAAGTTCTGGGTTAGATAGAAAAACTTCGGGGCGAATGCTCAGTAGTTAGGGCGAATAATCATTCGCCCTTAAGGTTTTCCTTAATCTCTTGCATAAACTCTGAAGCAAAGACAAAGTTATTCAGAGCCGTATTTTCAGATTTCAATAGGTCATGCTTATTGCCGTGCCATTCAACTCTTCCACTGCTAATGAAATTGATGTTATCGCCGATTTCCATAACGGAATTCATGTCGTGACTTACCACAATAGTTGTGGAACCGAGGTCGTATGTGATGGAGCGAATGAGGTTGTCTATAACAATAGAGGTTTCCGGATCTAAACCTGAGTTAGGCTCATCGACAAACAAGAATTTGGGATTCATGATAATGGCCCGAGCAATTCCCGTCCTCTTTTTCATCCCACCAGAGAGCTCGGCTGGGTATAATTTGTTTTTGCCAACAAGATTTACGCGCTCAAGGCATTCATTTACTCGAACTAATTTCTCGTCGAAGCTAAGGTTACTGTACATCGTAAGCGGAAACATAACGTTTTCCTCAACGGTCATGGAATCGAAGAGAGCAGCTCCTTGAAATAACATTCCCACTTCCTGACGAATAGCTTTGTGCTGATCTTCGTCCATGTTGAGGAAATCAACACCATCGTATAGAACACTTCCAGTATTTGGCTCTAATAAACCAACCATGCATTTCAGCAAGACACTTTTCCCTTGACCACTTCTCCCAATAATAAAATTCACTTTTCCGGGAAAGAAGTCGATGTTAATGTCTGTGAGCACTTGAACATCTTTGAATGCTTTCGATATGTTCTGAACCTGAATCACAGCAGTAGTATTTGAGTAAGCAAATAATTCCCAACCATTACTGCAACCATGCTATAGACCACCCCTTTCGTACTTGATTTTCCAACTTCCAATGCACCACCGCTTGCGTAGTAACCATGGTATGCTGGGATGGTAGAAAGAATGAATGCGAAGAAAACAGTTTTTATAAGCGAATAGACAATTCCGTAACTGTCGAAATCGTATTGAATGCCGTATACGAAATCGTTGAGCGATACAGCTTTAGTCATGGTTCCTACAAGAGCACCCGAACAAATACCCACGCTCATAGCCAATAGAACCAAAAAGGGAAACATGACGGTAGATGCAATTAATTTAGGAAGAATTAAATAACTCGCAGAGTTCACACCCATAATGTCCAACGCATCTATTTGCTCTGAAATGCGCATGGTACCAATTTCCGATGCAATGTTACTTCCGACTTTGCCGGCCAACACAAGGGCTACAATGGTTGAAGAAAATTCATAGATCATGGTCTGTCTGGTGGTATATCCAACTGTCCATTGCGGAATCCAACCGCTTTCAATATTTACAGCCGTTTGAAGAGTCACTACTGCACCCATAAAAAAAGAGAGCAAGGCAACAATTCCAACCGATTGCACGCCAATTTTTATCATCTCATCGGAAATCAGCGGGCGATAGATGTTCTTTTTTTCTGCACGCGAAAAAACCCTGCGCATGAGCAAAAAATAACGTCCAAAATTTCCTAATATTCCTGTCATGATTTAAACTTACGCCGAAGGTAGTTTATTTTTTTTGAGTGTAATAATTTTTGAAGGGATAGCTATTCTTGCGCGATATTCTGTATTTTCG
>CAMCUG010000013.1 GCA_945878835.1 Chryseobacterium gleum
TCGTCCATCTTGGCATGCAGTGCTTGACGCGAAATTCAAAGGAAACATTCAGGGATATGCAGATAAGCTTTTCGCAACTTCAGTTATCGTTGACAAAACGAAATTGATGAACTTCTTAGCGAAGCCAAATCAAAAGGTTTTTGAAAAAGATCTTGCTGTTGCAACAGCTAAGAGCGCAAGTGAATTTGGTGATGCTTTGGGCAAACTTATTCCTCGCGAGAAGATGAGCAAGGGTCAGCGTCAGTTTGTTGCTGGACTTCGTGAAATGAATCCGGAAAAACAATACGCTCCAGATGCAAACAGCACCATGCGTATCACTTACGGCCAGGTGAAAGACTACACTCCAGCAGATGCTGTTCATTATGATTTCTACACTACTGCCACAGGTATTATGGAGAAGCGTGATAACAGCAATCCAGAGTTCGTTGTACCTGAGGCGTTGGCTCAAAAAATTCTGAACAAAGAGTTTGGGCGTTATGCAAATGAGAAAGGTGAATTGCCTTCTTGTTTCATTGCCGATTTAGATATCACCGGTGGAAACAGCGGAAGCCCTGTATTGGATGCAAACGGAAACGTGATTGGCATTGCCTTCGACGGCAACTGGGAAGCTATGAGCGGAGACATTGCATACGAACCAGCCTTGCAACGGACGATTGCAGTTGACATTCGTTATGTGTTGTTCATTGTTGAAGAGCTTATGGGCGGAAAGAATATTGTAGATGAGATGTTGTTTGTGCGAGGAGCAAGAAACTAATTGAAATTAGAAGAATTAAAAAGGTCGACCAATGGTCGACCTTTTTTATTTCCTTCAGTATGCAATTACAAATGCATAAACTCTTTCTTCTTCAACAAATATTCTTCTGACTCTCTGAATGCTGGATCGTCTACGCAGCAGTCTACTGGACATACCGCCGCACATTGAGGTTCGTCGTGAAATCCAACGCACTCCGTGCATTTGTCTGAAACGATGTAGTAAACATCCATGCTCTTTGCTTCTTGCAATCCATCTGCATCTAATTCACCACCGCCGTTCAGTGGATTCATGATTCCACGAAGTCCCGTTCCCTCACTATACTTCCACTCTGCTCCACCTTCATAGATTGCGTGGTTTGGACACTCTGGTTCGCATGCACCGCAGTTGATGCATTCGTCTGTAATCATTATTGCCATATTCTGCTATTTATCTGAATTCAACCTTAATTTCGCCTGCAAATTTAATACACCTACGATGAATTCAACATTAGAACAGCGAATTCAAACATTTGTTCAGCTGGGACAGGCCCTACAGCACTTTTCAAACAAGCAAGAATGGCCTGGATACGCCTGCGGATTAACCGAAGAGGAGTTCAACGGAGTAAACGATGTTATCGAATCGGCATTTACGTTCAACGGTTGGTTCACTGCTGCCAATGTTCGTCAAGCCCTTTCGGCTTGGGCGAATGAGCTAACCGTTGAGAAATTAACTGCCTGGACAAAGGACCATTCCTATGCCACGTCACCTAAAACAATTGCAGTTATCTGCGCTGGAAATATTCCTGGTGTTGCATTTCACGATATTCTATCTGTTCTTATATCAGGACATAAGCTTCTGATAAAACTGAGTTCAGATGACCCTATACTTATTCCAGCACTTTTAAAAATTGCAGGAAAGTTTGAAAATGATTTCGAATTGAACTATTCTTTTTCGAAAGGAAAATTAGAAAATTTCGATGCTGTTATTGCCACAGGGGGCAATTCAACTGCGGCTCACTTCCACAATTATTTTGGAAAATATCCGCACATCATACGTCAAAATAGAAACAGCGTTGCCATTCTCGATGGAAATGAAACGGATGAGCAATTGGAAAAGTTAGGGAACGATCTTTTCGATTATTTCGGTTTAGGATGTAGGAATGTAACGAAGCTCTATTTGCCTGTTGATTTCGATCTAGACCGAATCTTTAACGGTATTTTCAGTTTTCAATCCATTGCCACTCACAACAAATACGCGAACAACTATGACTACAACAAAGCTGTTTGGCTGTTGAATAACGAGGACTTACTCGAAAACGGATTTGTAATATTCAAGGAAGACAAAAACATTGCATCGCCTGTTGCGTCAGTATTCTACGAGCGTTACGAAAACAAAGTAGCTTTACTTCAACACCTGAAAAATCACGAAACCCAAATTCAATGTATTGTTGGAAATGAGTTTATTCCATTTGGAAATAGCCAGTGTCCTACCCTCTCTGATTACGCAGATAATGTGAACACACTCGAATTCTTAATGTCGCTGAACCCTTAAGAATTCCGAAGAATTGAATTTGTAGTCCTCAAACAAGACTTATATTTGAAACATGAATAAGATTATTACATTGTCGGCCATAGCGGCAATTTCATTAGCTGTTTTTTCTTCTTGCGACACCGATGTAGATTTAACTGCACCTTACGCGAGCACAACAGTTGTATTCGGATTGCTAGACCCTCAGGCCGATACTCAGTTCGTGAAAATAAACAAGACCTTTCTTGGTGATGGCAATTTGAACGAGTACGCCATGATTCGCGACAGCTCTGAATACAAGTGGGAAGAATTTACTTCTCTGCGCATTGACGAGTATGTTTCAGGGAATCCTAATCCAATTGCAACACACAACCTTTCGCCAATTACCATTAACAACAAAGACGTGAACGGCATGTTTTACGGACCAGCGCAAACGGTTTATTATTTTGCAACTCCTACTGGACTTAATCCAAATGCCACCTACAAACTCGTTGCCGATTTCGTTTCTCGTCCAGACATATTCGCTTGGACCAATGTTATTCCTTCAGCCAATGTCTTTTTCCAAAGCCCACAAACCAACTTAGGATTGTCTTTCGCCTCGACAAACACCTTAACAGGAGCTATAGATTATCGCGACAATGTTTCCATTCGTTGGACACCGATTGACAATGCTGAGATTTATGATTTAGCTCTTCGCTTTTACTACACTGAGAATGTATACTCCGACAATGCGCTTACGGTATTGGTGTCATCTACGGATAAGTTCATTGATTGGAAAATTGGAACCTTCAACGCTGACGACATTGATTTGAATTCAGGTTATTACAATCTAACATTTAATGCAGAGCCGTTCTTTTCATATTTAGGAACCAACATTCCAACAGATTCGCATATTCGTCGTGAAGCAGGAACCTACGACGGCAACAAGACTCGCGCTTTCGAATTGCGCATGGGATTAGCAAACGATGAATTGAAGACTTACATCAATGTAAACAATCCTGTAACCGGCATTATTCAAGAGCGTCCAAGTTATACGAACGTTGTAGGTGGATTAGGTCTATTCGCTTCACGTGCGAGTGCATATGTGTTGAATATTCCACTTGAATCTGGAAATGGAACAAGTAACATTAACGCGTTGAAGAACGGCTTTTACACTTCCGATTTGAACTTCTGCGATCCGAATCCGAGCAACACAGAATTCACTTGCAACTAAGAAATTTCAAGTAATAAAAAAAGGGAGCGTTCGCTCCCTTTTTCATTTCAATAAACTTCTATTACTTCTTCAAGAAATAAGTCTCACTTGTTGCTGTTTTTAGGAAGTATAATCCGTTAGCCAAACCACTCACTTCGATCTGAGAGTTGTCTGAAATACTTCCTTCCATTACACGCTTACCTTCCATGTTAAAAACCGAGTAAGGAACGTTGTATGCACCTTCCCATTTAACAGTTAAGTAATCTGTTGTTGGATTGGGAAACACTGCGAATTGAGGAGCCGCAGCTTCTAATATGCTTATTGTTTGTGCAGATACCAACACGCCACTATTTGCTCCAGCCGTGTAATTTACCTGAACCAATGGAACCAAATGCTCTTGAACCAAGAACTTATATTCAATTGCCTCTGGACGATCGAACTGAAATCCGAAACCTAAAAGATCCACATAAATAGAATCTGCAGCATTGATTGTTGTTTTTATGCGAATGGCATTGTATGACGTTCCGAAATAATTCACCGTTCCCCATCCGTCAACTTCGTTCACGCGTGTTTGGTTTGTCTTTCTATAACCCAATGTAGGAATTTGAATCACCTGTTCTGAAACACTGGTATGTACATCGCCGAAAGCCACTGGGTAATCGTAAACCACATCAACAGGACTTGCTTGCTGCGGAATTGGAATACCACTCACCGTTGCTCCTACTCCAACAATCGCATAACGACTGTTGCTGTTTTGGTAATACGAATAAATATCTTCCAGCGTAACAGGAAGTCCTTGCGTACTGCCTCCTATTGATGCTAAACCTATTGCGAAGTCTGAATTGTGTTCCGAATCGAAAGGGCTATTGAAAAAGATCTGATATGCGAAAGGAGTGGTTGAAATATCTACACATTCTTGTTGCTGAATATTTCCTGTTAGCGTTAGGTTGCTCTCGTCGAAATTCCAAACATGATTGGGCCCTGTATCACCTACATTGAATGTTCCAATAATGGTTGCGTTCTCTTGTGCAAGAATATCTCCGCCCATGGGCAAATCATTTTTGGTTATGGTAATTTGTGCGCTTAAACAGAAAGGCGCAACGATCAAAACGCTGAGTAACAGTTTTTTCATTTCATTAAGGTTGTGTAACGAAGGTATAAAATTTAGTTAATATGTTGTGAGCAAAAAATTAGACTTGCTTGTCATACACCCAAGTTAGAGGAGTACATTCGTTAAGAAGCTTAAACAAAACTTTTGGAGATTTAGAACATGGATAAATACGATTTCGTAATCTTAGATATCATTCAGACTTTTCGCAAGAACAACAAAAGTCAATACATTAAACTCAATCAATTAGAGGCTAATTTCTGGACGCGCATTCAACGCGATGCTGCTCATCAAACGCATAGCACGCAACTTGGGGAGCGTGTGACGAAATTATACCTTGAAGGGTTTATTGTAAACAAAGGCGGTCTTGGTTACAACGTAACGAAGAAAGGAAAAGAACAAATTGTTGTTCTTTCCAATCTTGAAGAGATTTCTTAAAGCATCTCGTTCGCTAAGTTCGCTAGCTCACTTCTTTCGCCTTTTTCAAGTGTAATGTGACAATATAAATCTTGTCCTTTCAATCTATCCATTACATATGATAAACCATTCGATTGTTCGTCAAGATACGGAGTGTCAATCTGACGAACATCCCCAGTCAAAATCACTTTTGTGTTTTCTCCAGCGCGGGTAATAATTGTCTTGACTTCATGTGGAGTCAGGTTCTGTGCCTCATCAATAATAAATACACAGTTGGAAAGACTTCTTCCGCGAATAAACGCTAACGGCGTAATTATTATTCTTCCATCGGCTTGCATTTCATCGATTACTTTTCTTTTCTTTTCGTGTTCAGAATATTGTTTCTTAATGAAATTCAAATTATCGAACAGCGGTTGCATATAGGGTGAAACTTTTTCCTCGGCATCTCCGGGAAGGAAACCAATGTCTCTGTTTGAAAGTGGAATAATTGGGCGAGCTAAAATCAATTGATCGAATCCATTTCTCATTTCCAAGGAGCCTGCTAATGCGAGTAAAGTTTTTCCCGTTCCTGCAACTCCTGAAATAGTAATGAGCTTTATTTCTGGATTCATGATAGCATGCAGCGCGAAAGCTTGTTCAGCATTTTTGGGTTTAATGCCCATTGCATAAACTTTATCTATACGATCAACTTTCTTTTCTATTCCACCGTGGAAAGCAAGGGCACTCGAGGTTCCAGACTTCAATACATAAAAATGATTGTTGTGTTTTTCTTTACCTAAGATTTTCGCATCTTTCAATTCACCCGTCGTATAAAGCTTACGAATAGCTTCTGCAGAAACATTTTCCAAGACGCTGTAACCGCGATAAGCTGTAACACTTTCTTTAACTTTTCCAGTTTTGTAATCCTCAGCAACTATATCTAACGCCTTTCCTTTAATACGTAGGTTAATATCCTTTGTAACCAACACAACCTTGCTGCTCTTTTCTTGCTTCTGAAGAACTATAGCCGCATTTAAGATTTTATGATCGTTTTTCTTTGATTGAAAGATCGCTTCAGCATCGTCGTTCGCAGATAATTCAAAATCTAGAATAATTTTAAATTTCCCCCCGTGTCCATTTCCTAATGGAATCCATGCGTTCAAAGTGTGAGCTGAGGACAATCTATCTATGATACGAATAGTCTCGCGTGCTTCGAAATTTTTATTTTCATTACCCACTTTAAACTTATCCAACTCCTCTAAAACAGTAATGGGAACGGCGACATAGTTGTCTTCGAAACTGTTAATACTGTTGTGGTCGTGCAGAAGGACAGAAGTGTCTAGCACATAAATTTTTCTTTGTTTGCGAGGAGCCATGTTCGTTTGGTTTTAACGAATATATCCCTTCAATCGTTCAACCTAAATAAACAACCCGCGAGTTATTAACCGATTTAAATGAACCGATTTTTGAAAAACTTAACACTGCGGTAAAAGAAAGACAACAACAGCAGCAGCAGGAGAGAAAGACCTATTCCTCCTTCATCGAGTTGCTTTGAAAGTGTTTTTTCAACTAAATCTGGACTATTAAAAAGAAAAGGAATTGATGCGCAAATCAGCCCCAAAGCCCCTATCCATTTACCCCTTTTATTCCATGTTGAAACCGTGATGAGTATCATTAGGAAGAACGGCATTGCCCACAAGAAATGTTCGGTGTCGGTGTGTGTTAAAACTGGAATTAATGCCAGAAGAATCAAGGCTTCATTGGATTGAAATCCTTTCCCGATATTCTTCCAAATAAATTTCAAGTACGTCAATCCTGCAATAGCCAATCCAATGAGCACAGCTGCCTTCGGCACTACTGCCATATGCACGGATGATAATATTTTTTGAATGAAGAAGTATATGGTATTCGGGCTTTGATCCAATTGCACGTTGTGCCCTTGAACCGCCTTCAACCATTGTGAATGAAGGACAACAAATCTATTCGGAACACAAACGAATAATACAAGGGCTGCTCCCATTAATCCAAGCAACGTATAGAGCAATACTTTCCATTCTTTTTTCAAAATGAAATATGGAAGGAGAATTAGGAAGTGAATCTTGAAACACAAGACTACAGCGTAAATAAGGCCTGCCTTAGCGTATTGTTTGTTGTCAATGGAACGCACCGACCAAAGAGAGAGCAAGAGTAAAAGCGCATTGACGTTTCCTAAAAATAATTCACGTTCTAACTGATCCACGAAGAACAAAAAAGTCATGGCAAGCATGAACCACACTTCCTTTCCCCAAGAAATTTGCTTGAAAAAAGTTTGTTTGAATTCATTCAACAACAAAACAAGAATACCAGTATTCAATAAGTAAAACAACACCGCGGCCACATCGTACTTCAACAAAGCAAAAGGCAAAAACGGCACAAGCACTTCGGGAGAATACTTGTAGAATCCGCTTGACAATCCGAAGGACTTTCCATAAACTTGTTCGCCATTCATGAGCGCATCGGCAGCTCCGTAATACACGTTGAAATCGCTTAATTGAAAGCGATAGTTCACGAAGAGCAGAACCAAGTATAAAACAGGAGGGAGCGCGAACCATCGCGCTCCCTTCCAAAAATATTTAAATTCTTCTTTCAGCATTTCTTACTTCACCATCACACTCACACGCTCTTGCTTTCCATTTCTATTGGTTACTTGCAAAACATAAAATCCAGGAGACAAGGTTGAAATGTTCAGCACACTCGAAACATTGTTTTCCATTAATACAAGCTTCCCTGTTGCATCGAACGCTTTAACCGTCTTTGGTTCGTTTACATTCGAGAAGAATATCTCTTGATCCGCAGGTTGCGGATAAACATTGAACGAGTTTTGGTAAAGTTCATTTACACCTACTACCATTTGCGCATCTGAGCTATTCAAACAACCGTTGCTGATTCCAGCGTAGATAAAGGTTCCATCAGAAACAATTCCTGTTACATCGAAAGAAGGAGTTGTAATGCCTTCCAATTCAGTGTAGGAGAAACCACCATCCACCGAAACAAACCATGAAACCAACCACGAAGGATCGTAATTGTCTATGCCTAGCAATGTTCCATTTTGAGAAATGATTGGCACAATAGGCATAATATCTGAAATTGGAAAAGTTCCCAAGGTGTACTTTGCTGTAAATCCATCTATAGTCTCTTGCACCATCTTAATGGTATAGTTTCCTGGAGTAACATAAGAATAAACATCCGTCGCATTCGCTGGAATTGTATTGCCATCGCCCATTTCGTAATAGGCATTAGCCACGTTCATGTTCACTTCAGATTGATTCTCAAGCGTAATTGTTCCGCAGAAAACGGTGTAGTCTAAATCGGCCTTCACTTGAGAAAGTAGACATTGTTGTGCACCTCTTTCTTCGCTTTCTTCCAAGAAATTAACGGTACAGAATTGTTGAAATGAGTTTCCGCCTAGGAATACCCAAGAATCCAATGCTGAATCAAACGCATCTGTAATGGCCAAAGCAATATGATAGGTCTCACCTACAACTAAGTTTCCAATTGAAGCAAACATAGGAACGGTGTACCCATCGCAAAATAAATCTGGAATAGCAAGCGTAGAATTATCGTTGTATAAAGTTGAGTTGGTATCTACATTGATAGTATTGATACTCACCGCTGTGTTAGTTCCTGGAACAAGCGCTAGGTTCACTGCTCCATTTGTATACGTGCCTGCAATGCCAGGTCCATTAACGAAGAAGCCGAAAATGTCATTAAAATTAGTCCCAACGAACTCCGGATATTCTGAAGAGCCAAATACAAATTGAAAAGTCATAGAATCTCCGGTTGCAATAAAGTCGAAATCGAGTTGAGCTAAATCGTAAGTTGGAAGTCCAATTATCGCAGATAAATCAGCATTGCTTAACGTGTTGGACCAATTGCCTCCAGACAGATTATTACCGTTACTAACTACTGCAGCAATTCCGGTTGAAAGAACCAACCCGTTGTTGATGCCTAATGATACAGAATCACCGTCCGTTAACCAACCCAATTGAGCAGAGTCTCCAATAAATGCAATATTGTTGACGAAGATTCCATTCGCTAAAAACAAATCTTCTACAGCAGAGGTTTGATCGGAGATAGAGTCGACATTGAATTGCGCTTGGCTCGAGAGAGCTGAAGCAAATAACAGACAGGAGAATATAATTTTTTTCATTACTAAAGCTTTGCAAAAAGACTCAAATGAGAGTCATTTGGTTGCCTAAGTTAATGCAATGCGAAAAACTAAAAAATTATTTTGCCAATTCTACGAAACGCTTTTTGAACTTCTCTAGTTTCGGAGTGATCATAACTCGACAATAAGGTTGCTCGCCATTCAATGCGTAATAATCTTGATGGTAATTCTCGGCTTTGTAGAAATTGGTGAACTCGGTAACTTCAGTTACTGCATTCGCGCCCCATTCTCCTGTTTCATTGATAGCTTGAATGGCCTTCATGGCTAACTCCTTTTGCTTTTCATTGTGATAAAAAACTGCAGAGCGATATTGTGTTCCTGCATCAGGTCCTTGTCTGTTCAGAGTTGTTGGATCATGAACCACGAAAAATATTTCCAACAATTGCGAAAATGATACAATGCGCGGATCGAAATATACCTGAATAGCTTCAGCATGCCCGGTTGTCTCGTTGCACACTTCCTTGTAAGACGGGTTCTTAATGAATCCTCCGGCATATCCCGATTCAACTTTGGTTACACCATTTACATTCGCGTATACGGCTTCCACACACCAAAAACATCCACCAGCAAGAGTGGCGACTTCCAACGAATCATTCATTTCAATATTCATAATTTCTCCTTTGGGATTTTCTTTGTTCGATTGGGCGCAAGAGGCTAGCGCTAACACGAAAAAGGGTAATACTAGTTTTAATTTCATCGGAATTATACTTTCCATAAACTAATTACAATTCAAAATAAATGTTGTTCACGGATCGTACGAATTCGCGTTCCAACTTGAATCTTTCGCAAGACTTTTTTTCCTCTTACGACTTCTCCGAATTCGGTATAGCGACCATTTAAATTGGGCGTGTAAGCCAATGTAATGAACCATTGTGCGCTTTCGGTGTGCTTTCCTGCACTGGCCATTCCAATGTGCAGCGGCGCAAAGTTGTGGCCCATAAATTCCGAAGAAATCACATAAGGCATTCCGCTCATGCCGTCACCTCTTGTGCAGCCCGCTTGGACTACAAAATTGGGAACCACTCTGTGAAATGCTATGCTGTCGTAGTAATGCTGATTGCATAACTTCAAAAGATTCGCAACGCTTTCAGGAGCATTTTTTCCGTTAAATTTAATCACAACCTTTCCCTCATCTGTCTTCAACTTCACGCTGCACGATAGGTTTTTTTTCCAGTCTTTTTCAGATGGAAAAGGCAGATGATTTGTGGAAAGAAGCTCTGTGGTTAACCCATCCGTGCGAACTGAATTCAAAGTGTTCACCATTTCATTGTAGGTTTCAATGGTCTCTGCGCGTTGAAATGAAGGAAGCGTTTGCTCCAATGTTTGAATCAGAAACCTATTGCCTTTTAACTTCTCTACTCGCTCTCTCGTCCATGTTGCAAGTAATGCGATAACTCCAGGATCTTGAGAAGTCCACAACATGGCGAACCAACCTGGAAAAAGGGTTTCGTTGAACTTGGGATTCGAGTTTCCGTATTCCAAGGCGCATTCAACAATGGCGTATTGAAGAGCTGGTGGTGCGGTAAAAAATTCTTTTGAGAGTAGCGTGTCGATGAACAAATAAGAATTCGACATTTTCTTCACCCATGAAATTCGCTCGAACAAATCTTCCGTTTCAGAATAATGAAACATGATGTAGTTCTGGGCATCGGGATGTCCGTTTTCGTTCCAAACGCCGGCCAATTCTATCTGCTCGTAACTGTTCTTCGGAAAGGAGTTGAGAACCTCTCTAATCTGATCGTGATTAAACTGATTGAAATGAATTCCAACGCGCATATAATTGAAGGCACTTGACTTCTTAAGATCTGCAAAAAATACATTCTGAATAAATGTAGAATCTTTCGAAAGCATCACCTGAATGGCAGGCTCTGAGATCTGAGCGTCTTGGTTGCAAGCTAAATCATTGAGCAATGGCCACAACTCATAGCGATTGGCCATTTTTGCAAATTGAATCCGAACGTATTTCGATTTTTCATTTTCAATCCAGTTTCGAACTTTCGTTTTATAAATTGCATTGCTCGGCGCGTTTCCATAAATAAAATCATAATTGGTTCTTGCAAGAACTTGTGCCAAAGCCACACGCGCTTCCTCTTCCCACTTTAATACATCGTCTTGATCAAAAAAAGACTTTACAAAATCATCTTGATTGATTCTTTTGCGACCTGCCAAAGCCAAGCAAGCATATTGGTTGTGCGGAATTTCTGGATACTTTGTGTAGGCGTCTTCGAGACGAACTCCCAATGCAGCCGTTTCGGGCAACAATTTGGCTAAGGCCATCCAGGATTCTTTGACCAAGTTCTTATCGACAGCATTTAACACAGTTGTTTGCAAGGCTTCCACACGTTGTACATCGGAACCCTCAATTTGTCCGAGTGCATAAGCTGCGGCGGCCATGGTCTCGTAATGCTTCGTAAGAGTAATTGAATTTCTTAGGTTGAAGAAAAGAAGAATCAAATCTTGAATATGCTCCGGCTTTCCCCAAGTAGCTGCCTGTTGCGCAGCGCGCAATTGAATTTCGTAGTCGGAAGATTTCAATCCTTCTGCAAGTGATGCTCCTTTCGATTCAGCAATGCTTAAATCGAATTGATAAATTTGGTTCTGAGAAAATACTGAAGGAATAACAGACGTGAACACACATAAAAAAAGAAGAATTCTCATTATTTTCCTACCATTGGAACAGAAACGTTCAATTGAAAATATACCATATCGTTTTCCATTAAATCGAAACGGTACGACCAACCTTTCTCTGCTTTCTTTGCAATGGTAAACAATCCAAGACCGGCACCACCTTTATCGCTCAGTCCTTCCTCTTTTAGGCGCTGACGAATCTTCGTCCGAAGATCTTCTTTATCGAATTCAGTAAGTAGTTCTAAGCGACGCATGAGGGATTTGGCAGCCGACACATTCAGCATATTACCTGTACAAAGGCGGAAATAATCATTTCCTTTCGCTACAACAGAATAGGCATTCATTAATCCATTCTCTCCCCTTTCACCATGAATGGAAATATTCTGCAACATTTCCACCAACACAGTTACCACACGCTTGGTTGTTTGTCGAAGATCTTTTTTATTGATGTCGGTGCATGAAATGGCTTCAAGAATATGCTCGTTTCTATTCGGAGTGAAATCACCAAAATGAGCAAAAACCAACAACTCAGCGCTTGAATCCAAAAGAACATCACCCACTACTTTGTGGTAGTCGGCATGAATGTGCTGCAGTTGTTTTACTTCTTGGTTTGACATAGGCATCTAATACACTTATCAAATATAACTGAAAAAGGTTTCCGATATTAACCTAATGTATATCATGGTTATGAACACCTTATTGATGAAACTCAATTACGCCGAGAACATTGTGATCAGGGTAATCTCAGGAGGCATACCTACTCTGCCAGGAAATCCTAAAAATCCGAACCCTCTGTTTACGTACAAGTATTGATTTCCCTCTTGGTACAGACCTCCCCAACGTTTGTATCCAAACCAAGGTGAAGGACTCGCTTTGATGTGAAGCATAGGGGCTTCAATTCCGAATTGAGCTCCGTGTGTGTGTCCGGAAAATGTCACATCAATGTTTTGTTTTCCCAGCACTTGCGCCTCCCAATGACTTGGGTCGTGCGAAAGCAACATGCTGAAACTGTTTTGAGGCATGTTAGTCAAAGCCACATCGAGCTTTCCGTGTTTTGAAAAACGTCCCTTTCCCCAGTTCTCGATTCCTATTAACGAAATGCGCTCACCTTGCTTTTCTAACTCAATGGTTTCATTCTTTAATAAGCGAAAGCCCATGCGCGCATGAACCGTTTCGAGCTGCTTCATGTTGTCTGCTAGAATCTGTTCATTAGCCGGATCATTCGGATCGTAGACGTATTCGGCATAATCGTGATTTCCTAGAATGGAAAATTTACCCATTGGAGCATGGAGCTGCTGGAAATAGCCCACCCATGGCTCCGCCTCTTCCGCCAAATTGTTTACCAAATCTCCTGTGAAAAAGATGACATCTGGATTCAAGTCGTTGATTCGTTTCAGCGCAGCATCTACCTCTTCGAAACTGTTGTCGAGAAAACTTCCCAGATGGGCATCACTGATTTGAACAATTCGCAAACCGTTGAACGACTTCGGCAAGTTGGAGAATGAAATCGACTCTTCGCAAACTCGAAAATCGTACTTACCTCTATATATGCCGTAAAACATGGCGCCCATGGTTAAGGCTGCTGCACCAAGACCGACTTGATTGAAAAACTGAAAGCGCGTCATTTTATCGGATTCTTTCTCTTCGAAGTTGGTGTCTTCGTTCTTAGACAAAAGCCCGTTCAATTTCCGAACGATCCACTTTCCTATTCGAACCAAATCATTCATGAGATGAAACACCAAAAAAACAATTTTAGGAGCGAGTGCTATAAAAATGAATCCAGTCACAAAATAGAAGAACTTAAAGTTACTTCCCTTCACTTCCTTCTCTGAACCAATGAATACAATCGTGATTAAAATAAGAGCCATTATTGACGGCAACCAAAACAAACGGCGCCATAGCTTTCTCCAAAAGTCAGGATACTTCTCTGTCAATTGCTTTATTCCATGATAAGAATAAAAATCAATGATTAAAGTGAAAAGGGTAAATACCGAAATGAAAGAGAAAAATTTGGTCATTGCGCGGCAAAGTTAGTACGAGCATCAGGTTACATTTCGATTAAGCGAAAAGAAATAAAAGTCGTTTCTTATTTAGAATCGTTTTACTTAACATATCTTCGCGGCATGATTCGATTAATCATTGCCGACAACAGCCAAATCGTCCAAACAGGACTTCATTCTATCTTTTCCAATTACGAAAACATAGAAATCATAGGAGACGCGTCAAGTTCTGAGAGCTTGTATAGTTTGCTGGTTTCTTTCGAAACAGATATTCTTTTAATGGACTTTACTGCGCCGGGATTTTCTGTTGACACGATTACCAAGGCCTTGCGTCTTCAACCTAAATTAAAAATTGTAGCGTTAACAGCAGACCAAAGCGGAGCTACCATAGTGAATGCCTTGCGCGCAGGAGTAACCAGCTATATACGTAAGGATTGCGATGTGAATGAAATTCTAGATTCCGTTCGTGAAACCGCAGCTGGAAATGTTTTCTTTTGTGGAAATATTGTCGATCGCATACGCAAAGAAGCTATAGATGTAGAAGATTTGGCAGTTGCCACTTACGACTGTGAACCCACTACCATAAGCAACAGAGAAAACGAAATCATTACTTTAATTGCTGAGGGCTATACCAACGTTGAGATTGCTGAGAAATTATTTCTTTCCACCCACACTGTAAACACGCACAGAAAGAACATCATGCATAAACTTGGTGTTAAAAATACTGCAGCAATTGTTATGTATGCGGTAAAGAAAGAATTGGTTAGCCCTAACAAATTTCTCTTCGCGCCTTCCGCCAATGGTTAAAGTCTGAAGAAATGTATTATTTTTGGTTTCCTGATTTTTAGGAAATCAATCAAACCGCTCAATGATAGCAACACAAAAACCGATTGAGGTTCGTAAAGTATCCGAAAGCCGCATTCACCAAGTCGATTGGGAGAATTTGGGTTTCGGACATGTTTTTTCGGATCACATGTTAGCCATGGAATACCACAACGGAGAATGGGGTGCGCCTGTTATTCAACCGTATGGACCTCTGCATTTTTCTCCCGCTATTAGCTCTTTACACTACGGCCAAGCCATCTTCGAAGGCATGAAGGCTTTTCGTAATACCGATAATGAAGTCTTTATTTTCCGTCCGGAAGAAAATGCGAAACGCATGAACCACAGCGCTGAGCGCTTGTGCATGCCTACCTTACCAGAAGATGTTTTTGTAAACTGTGTTGAACAACTTATTTCATTAGACCGCGATTGGGTGCCTACCCTGGACGGAGAGGCGCTATATATCCGTCCACATATGTTCGCCATTGACGAATACGTTGGAGTTAAGCCAAGCGAAAGCTATATGTTTGTGGTATTCACTAGCCCGGTTGGAAGTTATTACACTTCCGAATTGAGGGTGAAAATTGAACACCATTACTCACGCGCCTCACACGGCGGCACCGGCTCTGCGAAAGCGGCTGGAAATTATGCAGCAGCTCTTCTTCCAACGAAAAAGGCACAAGCTGAAGGCTACCATCAATTGTTGTGGACCGACGCTGAAAGTCATGAATATTTGGAAGAAAGTGGCACCATGAACGTTATGTTTCGCAAGGGAAACACCATTATGACTCCTCAACTTTCAGATTCTATTTTAAATGGAATTACACGCGACTCTATTCTTCAAGTCGCTCGAGACTGGGGATATGAGGTGGCTGAAAAGCGAATAGCTGTTGCCGAACTCATTGAAGGCCTTCGCAGCGGCGAAATCAACGAGGCCTTTGGGGCAGGAACTGCCGCTACCATTGCACCAATTCGCACGATTTGCTTAGACGGAGAAGATTTTAATTTGAATGAATATTCAACTTGGGAATTTGCTCCTAAAGTAGCTTTATACCTCGACCGTGTGAAACGCGGAAGAGAGAAGGATACCCACAATTGGAATCACGTGGTGTAGTTACTCGGCATAGAGATACCAATTGTTTCGACTTTCAAAAGGACGGTAGAGGTAATACACTCTACCGTTTTTTATTTGTGCGTTGCGAATGTGCCTCCAATACAGGTTTTTCCTCAGGACAAGAGTTCCGTCTTCCTTCAAAACATACAACATGGATTCGCCCGTTCGAAGTTGGGTGAAGCAAACGACTTCCTTCGTTTCAGGATCGTATTGCACATTGAGAATTTTCTCTTGAACGGGTAAGTTGGAAAGGTTTCTTTCTCCAAGCATATTCACTCGATTTATAAATTCACCCTCCGCGTTTACATTCAAAACTTGCCCTTGCGAAATGTTGAAAATAGACCAACTGCTTTCCATTTGAACAATCTTCGCCACAGGGTCTCTATAAAACAAACTTTCTTTGAACCGCGTCATCTGTCCGGCTACAATTTCTTTCGGCACTCCATAATCTAACTCGTACTGATAAGCAATGCGCTTCGCTCTGCCGTCCATGTACTTATATTCCGACTTGAAGAGTTCCATAGTTAATGAGTCTGCAACATGATCCAACTCAATAGGATCTGTGCTGTCTTTCTTCAACAAGTAATAACTGAACTCTGGATATTCTTCGGTGAAGGTGTGAAAGACAATGTTCGAGTTTAGAAATCCGCAAATGGGCTCGAACTCTTGTCTGAATGATTGATAGCTCAATTTATCTAAATGCAAGAACGGTTCAGATTGAAGTTGGAAAACTGAATTCTCAGTCAACACAAAACATGCACCGGTAGGCGCTAAATGAAACCGTTCAGCAGGTTCGTTAATGTGAAACGAGCTAATTATTTTCCCGAAAGAATCGACTTGAGCAATCCAAGCGTCCTCCCATAAGTCGCGTTTTTCGCTTGCAGGCTTAAACAATTTTTCATGTTCATAGAGCAGCATGGTGAGCATACCATTCCACCAAACAAAATCACCCACGGAATATTTCACACTTCCAAAAATGCTATCGGGTTTATCTGTAATGCTAAGCACGGGCATCTGATAAATCTGCTCGGTCAATTCAATGACCCTTCCAATTTTTGTAGTGGTGTAATCGTAGTAACCAATGGATTGAACCACGTATCCGTTGCTGGAATTAGGAATGACGAATTCTCCCTTTTCATCTGTGACAGCGAATTGCTTTCCGTTGCTCCACTTCACTACGGCTCCGCTAATGGGTTTCCTGGTGTTGAATGAAATGACTTTTCCTCGCTGCTGTGAAAAGCCTGCAAGGCAAATCAAAACTGCAGCTATTAGGAACGGAAACCTCATATTCATAAGTGGAAATTTAAGTGGAAAGGAGCTGAATCTTCTTCCAATTAAAACTATAAATTTCTTTTCTATTTCGCGAAGTAATGCAACGTCTCGTCAACGGTGTTCTGCGTCACCGCGTGATAGTTTCCTCTGCAATGACCGTAAATGCTCAAAGCTGTCACATGATAACCGCTGTTCTCCATGGCTTCGAACAAAGGCGCGACGAATTTTCTTCTTCCTACTTTTTCTAAAAAAGTTGCAAGATCTGCAAACACCGCTTCGTTCTTTGCTTGAAT
>CAMCUG010000014.1 GCA_945878835.1 Chryseobacterium gleum
CTTCAACAATTCAGGCGAAAGCTTTCCTTCGTTGTAATTGTATTTTATTTTATCGATTATGATGAGTCCCTTCGGATGTTTATCGCGAAACTTTACAATGCCCTCCATTGCGATATTCAATTTCGGCTCTTTGAATTCTTGGAAATAAAGCGGCTTGCTGTGCAGATCTTCCATATGCTTCAAGCAAAGCGAATCCCAATACAAAACGTCGTTCGTTACTTCGTGAAAGGACGGAATTTCTTCCTTTGCTCTTTGCAGCATAATTTTATACATAAATAGCTCTGGCGAAATATCTGAACTCACATAAAGAACAGGCGTTCCAGCGTCGGCATTAACCAAGGCAATTTGCAACGCCATGCTTGTGCTTCCCGAATGTTTGTTCGCCACGAGCAATGAAATCTCTTGTGATCGAATCCCTCCATTCTTGTCCCATAAGTCTATTCCCGTTAAAAAGGAAACGACCTGATTGGTTTCGTTCTGTTCAATTCTACGCAGCGAATGCGTCATTAATTTCGTCCAATTAAACATGCAATTCTTTTCCACAAATTGAAGGTCAAATTGTCTTCGTTTTCTAAATGTTGAAAACTAAAAAAGGGAGCCTTCGCTCCCTTTTCAAAATGGAATTTAATCTTATTTCAATTCGGTTGCCTTGTCTGTTTGACCTGACTTTCTGTAACATTCTTGAAGTACTTTCTTCAAAGAAGCTTGTGTCGGATCTTGGTCGTAACAAACCTTAAAATGTTCCGCTGCTATGGCAAAAACGGTTTTCGTTTCAGCTTTGCACGCATCGAAACGAGCAGCTTCTCTTGGAGGAATAGCATCGCAAACTTTAAATTTCTCAACGCCCTGGTTGTAACTCATTACAGCTAAGTTGTAATGTGCATCGAAGTATGTTGGGTTTAATTCCAACGCTCTGTTGTAGACCTTTTCAGCCTCAGCTGGATTGTTGTTCTTTTCGTAAGTCACACCCAATACAAACAAAACGCTCTCGTTCTTTGGATCTGCCTCTGCTAAAGCAATCAACACATCGTGTGCCTTTTGATAATCTTTGTCTTCAATATAAATATTAACCTCTGCGGTTAAGATTGAAGAGTTCTTAGGATATTTAGCACGTGCCTCGCCTAAAATTTTAACCGCCTCTTCCTTTCTTCCCGCTTTAACAAGCATGTTCGCAATGCGCGAGTAACAATCAGCGGCTTGGTAGTTCATATTTGCACATGCAGTGAAATTGGCTAAGGCCTTTTCTATATTTCCACATGATTCATGGCAAATTCCTGAGTAATAAACATAGATAGTGTCTGACACTCCAAACATTTTACTCGTCTCAATTAGATTGTCGTAATGAACCGCAGCACCACAGGTATTGCTCGATTTGTATGCCGCAATTGCCTTTCCTTCTTCAATTCTGCGAGCGTTGTCCACAACTGCACCTATTTCCATTACATAGTCCTTACTGAGCTCTAACGCTTTCGTGTAAGATGTAACAGCTTCATTGAAAGAACTCGCGTACTTCATACTCAAAACACTGTCCATTGCAATGTTCATGTAGATATCACCGCGGAATCTCCAATACTTTTCTTTTCCTGTTGCTTTTGGATTTGCTGACGCTTGATTGATGTAATTCAGAGCTTCTTCAAAATTACCATCTTTGTTTGCATTGTATGCATTTGTTAACTCAGCTTGTGCGAAGGTTCCAAACGATGTCAGAACAGTCGCGAATAAGATTAGTGTTTTTTTCATGATATTATTTTTTCATTTTCCCCTTTGGCAACGTTAGTGCCAAAAGAATTTATTGCAATTTATTCTTCACCTCCTTCCGTTGGAGCAGCTGTTTCACCTTCGGCTGCATTTTCATCGCCTTCGGTAGCTTCTCCTTCATTTTCGTCACGAATAACAGCACATACTGCCGCTATCTCATCGTTTCCACGAAGGTTAATCAACTTCACTCCTTGGGTGTTTCTTCCCATCACACGCAATGCATCTACGCTCAATCGAATCGCAATTCCAGATTTATTAATAATCATGAAATCAAATTCATTGTCTACAGATAGAATTGCACACAACGGTCCGGTCTTATCCGTAATGTTAATGGTCTTCACTCCTTTTCCACCGCGATTCGTTACACGGTAGTCTTCTAATGAAGAGCGCTTTCCAAATCCTTTATCTGAAACAACCAAGATGTCGCTGTTCGGATCGTCAACGCATACCATTCCAATGACTTCGTCGGTAGCGCTTCCAAGAGAAACGGCCTTCACTCCTTGCGCTGTTCTTCCAACTGCACGAACTTTCACCTCTGGGAAACGAATGGCTTTACCTTCTTTTGTTCCCATAATGATTTCGCTAGCACCAGTCGTCAAACGCGCTTGTAACAATTCATCTCCGTCTACAATGGTAATCGCATTGATACCTGATGAACGTGGTCTGCTGTACGCCTCTAATGATGTCTTCTTTATTAATCCTTGTCTTGTGCAAAGAATAACGAAGTTCGATTTCAAATTCTCCGCGTTATTCAAATCCTTCACCGGGATGTACGCCAAAACTTTGTCGTCTGGCTCAATTTGAATCATGTTCTGAATCGCACGTCCTTTCGCTGTTTTTCCTCCTTCCGGAATTTCAAACACACGCATCCAGAAACATCTTCCTTTCAAGGTGAAGATGAGCAAATAATCGTGGTTTGTTGCAGTGAAGATGTGCTCTACGAAATCTTCTTGACGTGCAGATGTCCCTTTCGCACCAACACCACCACGACTCTGCGTGCGGTATTCGTTTAGGTTCGTACGCTTGATGTAACCTGCGTGTGTGATGGTAACAACCATTGCTTCGTCAGGAATCATATCTTCAATACTCAAGTCAGCAGATGAGAATTCAATAACAGAACGACGCTCGTCTCCGAACTTCTCTTTCAAATGCGTTAATTCATCTTTGATGATTTGCATACGCAACTCTTCACTGTCCAAGATTGAACGAAGACGTGTAATCAACGCCATCAATTCAGCGTGCTCAGCACGAATCTTATCACGCTCTAATCCTGTAAGTCTTTGCAGACGCATTTCAAGAATGGCCTTTGCTTGAATTTCAGACAATGCGAATTGTTGAATCAATCCGTCTTTCGCTTCGTCTGGCGTTTGAGACTTTCGAATCAATGCAATAACTGCATCAATGTTATCTAACGCAATTAAATATCCTTCTAGAATATGCGCACGCTCTTCTGCTTTGCGCAATTCAAACTTCGTTCTACGAGTCACCACTTCATGGCGGTGTTCAACATAGTGACGAATGATGTCCTTCAAGTTTAATACTTCAGGTCTTCCTTTCACCAACGCGATGTTGTTTACAGAGAATGAAGTTTGAAGTCCGGTGTATTTATACAGGTTGTTCAGCACAACATTTGAAATCGCATCGCGCTTCAATTCATAAACAACACGAACACCATTTCTATCTGACTCATCGCGGATTTCAGCAATGCCGTCAATCTTTCCTTCAACAACCAATTCCCATGTGCGCTTCACCATGTCTGCTTTGTTGACCTGGTAAGGAACCTGTTCAACAATAATACATTCGTGATTTGCCACTTCTTCAATACGAGCCTTCGCACGAATAACAACACGTCCTCTTCCCGTTTCGTATGCCGACTTCACGCCTTCCAATCCGTGAATAACACCTCCTGTTGGGAAATCCGGAGCTTTGATGTGTTGCATCAATTCTTCAACGGTGATATCATGGTTGTCGATATATGCAGCAATACCGTCACACACTTCCGTTAGGTTGTGTGGAGCCATGTTAGTAGCCATACCAACCGCGATTCCACTTACACCATTCAACAACAAGTTTGGAACTTTCGCAGGCATTACTTTTGGCTCTTGCAACGAATCGTCGAAGTTGGCTTGCCAGTCCACAGTATCCTTATCTAAGTCTTCTAAAAGTTCTTCAGCTAATTTGCGCAAGCGTGCCTCAGTATAACGCATCGCTGCAGCGTTGTCACCGTCCATCGAACCGAAGTTACCTTGTCCGTCTACCAGCGGGTAGCGCAAAGACCAAGGCTGAGCCATACGCACCATAGTTTCGTATACTGCCGAGTCACCGTGTGGGTGATACTTACCCAATACCTCTCCTACGATACGTGCAGACTTTTTATAAGGTCTGTTCGACAACATTCCCAAATCAAGCATTCCGTATAACACACGTCTGTGAACGGGTTTCAGTCCATCACGAACATCTGGTAACGCTCTACTAACAATCACCGACATCGAATAATCGATGTAGGCTGATTTCATTTCATCTTCAATGTTTATCTTAAGAATTCTTTCTCCTGCTTCCATAGTGCTTATTCCCGCATATAAATTGTACTGTCACGGGTACGCGAAAATACTTCTGAATCGATAGAAAATTGACCATAACTGTCGCTTATAGTTATTCACAAATGTCAAAATGGCTGTGGAAAATTCAATGGTATAATGTTTATTGTAACCGAAGTAAGGAATACATTTGAGGTTGACTAACTAAGGTAAGGAAAGATATGGACGCTAAGTTTTCAGAACAAGTACAAGAAGTGCTGCGATACAGCAGAGAAGAGGCATTGCGGTTGGGACACAACTACATTGGAATTGAACATTTTTTATTGGGGATTCTTCGTGAAGAAGATTGTACCGCCACTAAGGTTTTAAAAAGCCTGGGCGTTGACCTTTCTTTTTTGCGCAAAAGCGTTGAAGCATCAGTGCGAAACGCTGGATCTTACGGTTCTTCAACCGTAACCAGTTCCGGCATATCCTTGGTGAAACAAGCTGAACGCGTATTGAAGTTATCCTATATTGAAGCTAAATCGCACAAGAAAACGATGGTGAATACAGAGCACCTTCTTCTTACAATTTTAAAAGATTCCGACAATGTTGTTACTCGAGCTCTCGAGCCAATGGGTGTGGATTACAACGCCGTGAATCGCGAATTAGGCGACGGGGAGGATGAAGAGGTTCGTAAATCAGATCTTCCACGTGCAGAATTTCCTAATTCAGATGACGACGACGAGGAAGATCGTCCATTCACCGGGGGAAGCGGTGGAACCGTTAAGAAACCCGGTGATTCAAAAAGCAAGACTCCCGTTTTAGACAACTTCGGTCGCGACTTAACCAAGTATGCGATGGAAGGAAAATTAGATCCAATTGTTGGACGCGAGAAAGAGATTGAGCGTGTTTCTCAAATCCTTTCAAGAAGAAAGAAAAATAATCCTATTCTTATTGGTGAGCCTGGTGTTGGTAAATCTGCCATTGCTGAAGGACTAGCTCTTCGAATCATTCAGAAGAAAGTATCGCGTGTGCTTTTCGATAAGCGTGTGGTAACCTTGGACATTGCTTCTTTAGTTGCGGGAACGAAATACCGTGGACAGTTCGAAGAACGTATGAAGGCGGTGATGAATGAATTGGAAAAATCTCCAGATGTCATTCTCTTTATCGATGAAATTCACACCATTGTTGGAGCTGGCGGCGCTAGCGGAAGTTTAGATGCCAGCAATATGTTCAAGCCTGCATTGGCACGCGGAGAAATTCAATGCATTGGTGCTACTACACTAGACGAATACCGTCAGTATATTGAAAAAGATGGCGCTTTGGAGCGTCGCTTCCAAAAAGTAGTTGTTGACCCAACTAACGTTGAAGAAACGATTCAGATTTTAAATAACATCAAAGACAAATACGAGTCTCATCACAGCGTTACTTACACAGAAGAAGCATTACTAGCTTGCGTGAAGTTAACGGCGCGATACATTACAGACCGTCACCTTCCAGACAAAGCAATTGATGCGTTGGATGAAGTGGGTTCTCGTGTGCACTTGCAGAACATTTCGGTTCCGCAAGAGATCATTGAGATTGAAAAAGAAATTGAAGGGATTCAAGAAGAAAAGCTTCGTGTGGTTCGCAGTGCGAAGTACGAAGAGGCGGCTCAATTGCGCGACAGACAAAAAGCGCTAGAGAATAGACTCGAAGAAGCGAAGAAAAAATGGGAAGATGAGTCTCGCACCCAAAGAACACAGGTAACCGCTGCAAACGTGGAGGAAGTTGTGGCCATGATGACAGGTATTCCAGTTCAGAAAGTCGCAGAGACCGAAAGTGGTCGTCTTGCAAAAATGGATAAGGAACTTGAAGGAAGAGTTATTGGACAAGAAGAAGCTATCTTGAAAGTGGTGAAAGCCATAAAGCGTAATCGTGCAGGATTGAAAGATCCGAATCGTCCGATTGGCTCATTCATTTTCTTAGGTCCAACAGGAGTCGGAAAAACACAACTTGCAAAGGAATTAGCGCGCTACATGTTCGACTCAGACGACGCGCTTATACGCATTGACATGAGTGAGTACATGGAGAAGTTCGCTGTCTCTCGCTTAATTGGAGCACCTCCGGGATATGTTGGTTATGAAGAAGGTGGACAATTGACTGAAAAAGTTCGTCGCAAACCTTATAGCATCATCTTGTTAGACGAAATTGAAAAAGCGCATCCCGATGTTTTCAATCTACTGCTTCAAGCGTTGGATGACGGACAAATGACGGACAGTATGGGTCGTAAAATCGACTTCAAGAATACCGTTATCATTATGACATCGAACATTGGAGCTCGTCAGCTTCAAGATTTCGGTGTCGGTGTTGGTTTCGGAACAACTTCACGTTCAACGCAAGAAGACGACAGTAAAAAAGGTATTATTGAAGCTGCTTTGAAGAAAGCCTTCTCTCCTGAATTCTTGAATCGTGTTGACGATATTATTGTCTTCAACGCATTGAAGAAAGAAGATATTCATCAAATCATTGATATCGAATTGAAGAAACTCTTCTCTCGTATCACAGAGCTTGGATATACCATTTCGCTCACCGAGGCGGCCAAAGACTACATTGCCGATAAAGGATTCGATGAGAAATACGGTGCGCGTCCATTACGCAGAGCCATTCAAAAATATCTGGAAGATCCGTTGGCTGAAGAAATCATTAACAGTCAGATTAAACCTGGAGATACACTTCACGTAGATTTCGACACTGAGTTGAATGAAGTGAAGATGCACGTCGAGAAGGGAACTCAACCAGCAACGGCAGAATAATTATTCCACTATCGCTTCAACGGTAATGACTTTTATGGCGTTACCGTTGGAGAATAGTGTTACGAATTTCACTTCCTTTCCTGCTTTATTCGGAGCTGAGAATGTTATTTTCAACGTTGTCTTTTCGCCTGGAGCAAGAACATCTTTCATCAGAATTGGAACCGTGCAGCCGCATGATGCTTCCATGTTGTCAATTTTCAATTCCGTATTTCCTGAATTAGAAATGACAATTTCTTTGGTGGTGAAACTTCCCTTAGCCACTCTTCCCAAATAAACAATACCACTTCCAACTTCGAGCTTGGTAGTTTCCTCTTCTTTTTTATTGATGGAAACGCTCTCAATCTCTATTCGTCGTTCAAGTCGAGCGCCTTTGCTGTAAATACTTTTCTTTTCATTTTTAATATCATCACTCACTCCTGCTTTAGACTGATTCTCTCCGAAAGGAAGTGGAATAATTTCGAGTGCATTCGAATCCAATGCCGCCTTGAACACTTCGTCTTGAAGCCATCTGTTCTTCAAAGACGCGATGCGTCTTAAAGAAAGTCTTCGGTTGTAATCGCTTGCTGCAAGCGGACTTGCGAATCCACGAACTGTGACTTTCACTGTGTTGCCTGCTGACAATTCTTTTCGCAACAACGATTCAAAAAGAGTCAAATCGTTCATCCCCTGTTGCACTTGATTTTCAAAGAAAGCATCAACCTCCTCGTCTGTCGATTCCGCAGCCCCTTGCTCCTTTCCTAATTTTCGAATGTAGGTTTCCTTCAACTTTAAATATTCTTCAAACGTTTCTGAATAGGTAAAAGCCGTTGTGGTGTCGTTTGAATCTGGATTCGGTTCGTCGTTGTGGAAGTATAATTTAACGGGAAGAACTTTGTTCAATTCGTATAACGAAATGTAGAGTGAATCTGACGTGATTTTCTCCTCATCTATTGTCCAAGTCGCTGCGTATAGATCCGTGCAGCAAGGCGGAAACTTCGAACCGTCATCTAATGGACGATCGGAAGTGAAAAATGCAATTCCTTTTTCTTGATTGAAACTCAATCCCCAATCGTTGTAGTTGGAATTCAATCCACGTCCGGCATTTTCAGGACGTTCGAAACTTCCCGGTTTTCCTTTCGAAAAATATATTTCCCATCCTCCAAATCCTTCGTACCATGTTGAAGTGAAATACAACCTATCATTGAAGTAGAAGGGCGAAATCTCATCGTCTATTGTATTCACTCTTCCTCCTGCATTGAAGGGCTTTCCCCATAGACCCTTTGTTTCTCGGGCAATCCATATGTCCTTTCCACCTTCTCCACCTTCCCTATCGGAAACAAAAAACAAATGTAAGACTCCGTTAATACGAACCAAATGAGGCATCGTGGATTGACCTTCATTCAATTTTTCCAACTTATTTGCAACCACCCAGCTTGTGTCTTGACGCACCAACAAAAGCATTGAGCTAAGGCCTTCCTTCGTTTCAACGCCAACAGCGGTATCTCCAAGAAAGGTCAAGTATCCGAATGACATGGGAGTTTGAACCTTAATCTTCCCCTCTCCCAATGGATGGGTCACCTGACTCCACATTTTCTTTTCCTCCTCATAGAAATAATAATTCAACAAGGAATCATTCATGCGCGGAAAAACATCGGCACTTTCGTGTTGAAGCGTATTTGGAAGACGATAGACGTGCAGCGAATCGTCTGTCTGAATGTTCTTCAGCGCCCAAGCGCAGTTCTTGATTTCCTGTTCGGCCTTCTTTTTTAGGAGTGTGTTTTTGGTTCTGCTCTTTTTGACATATTTACGGAAGAGGATTTCGGCCTCCTCATAAAATCCTAATTCCTTCAATGCGCGCGCTAAGTAGTAGTTAGCATCGGGCTGAAGCTTTCCAGCGTCCTTCTCTGATATACTTTCGAATATGCGTTTACTTTCTTCGTACTCCTTGATTTCATTGGCGCACAGGGCTAATAAAACTTGCGATTCGAAATTGGCAGAGTCAAGCATATAGGCCTGCTTCGCCCAGTCATAGGCCAACGGCCAGTTGCGTTTGTCAATCTCTTGCTTCGCTAATTCCTTAAATTTCACAGGCGATTGGGCTTGCACATGAGAAAAACTCATGAAGCTCAAAAAGAAAAGAATGTGTATTTTGAAATAAGGTGCAGTCACTTCGCCAAAACTAACGAAATTTGCAACATGAAAATAGGAATTATTGGATCGGGTGCCATGGGCACTGGAATTGCGCAAGTGGCCTTAATGGGTAACGAGCATGTTGCTCTGTTCGATACGAATGAAGAAGCGTTGGAGCGCGCCAAGATCAGCTTAGATGCACAATTCTCTAAGTTGATTGAAAAAGGAAAGATTACGGAAGAAAAGAAAACTACGCTTTTCACGCAACTCAGTTTTGTTCGATATATGAATGACCTCGCCGATTGTGATTGGGTCATAGAAGCCATTGTGGAAGACCTTGCGGTGAAGAAAGCGGTATTTGCTGAGCTCGATGCCATGCTACCGAAGACGAGTATCCTAGCAACCAATACTTCCAGTCTCTCCGTTACGGCTATTGCTTCGGCATGCAAGCACCCTGAACGCGTTTGGGGAATTCATTTCTTCAACCCCGCATTTTTAATGCCTCTGGTTGAAATAATTCCTGCCCTTCAAACCAACACAGATAGACTTGGTGAAATTCAAACTGCAATAAGTGATTGGGGGAAAACTCCTGTTGTTGCGAAAGACTTGCCCGGATTTATTGTAAACCGCTTGGCTCGTCCCTTTTATTCTGAAGCCCTTCGGATGTATGATGAAGGCATGGCGACTTTTTTCGAAATTGATGAAGCCATGAAGGCTTTGGGATTCAAGATGGGACCGTTTGAATTGATGGACCTCATTGGTAACGAGGTTAACTACGCAGTTACTGAAAGCGTCTTCGCTGCAAATTATTTCAATCCTCGATATACTCCAAGCACCACGCAAAAGCGCCATGTAGAAGCCGGATGGTTGGGAAGAAAGACCAAAAGAGGTTTTTATTCCTATGTTGAAGGAGTTACCAAGGCCACTGAAACCTTAAACATATTAAGTCAAGAAGAAATTGGCAAGCGAATACTGTGCATGCTCATCAATGAGGCCTACGAGGCATTGCGCACAGGCCTCGCCAGTGCTGAAGATTTAGATCTGGCCATGACCAAAGGTGTAAATTATCCGAAAGGTCTAATTGCATGGGGGAAAGAAATCGGTCTTGAACAGGTAGCTCAGGAAATGAAGAAATTGGCTAGCCGTTACGGTGAAGACCGTTATCGTCTTACCCCTACGCTGAACGCTTTGTTGTAAAAAAAGGCAAGAATATTTTGATATGTGAGTATTTTTTTTATTTTTGGTATACCTAACCAAATTGAACGAAAACTTATACAGCTATGACAGAAGGAAGTAACTACCGTGACGATGTATTTTCTAGAGAGGTACGCGCGGGTAAACGAAAGTATTTCTTCGATGTGAAAACGACGAGAGGCAACGATTTATTCATGACTATCACGGAGAGCAAGCGCTCTGGGTTTTCAGATAGCGGTCAAGCTAGCTACGAAAAGCACAAAATTTTCTTGTATAAAGAAGACTTCGATAAATTTATTGAAGGATTGGAAGACACCATTAATCACATTCGCCAACTGCAGGACACCGGTGATTTCCGCGAGTCTGAATTCGAAACGACGGAAAACAAACATTCTGAATCCACCAGTGAAGATGTTGCGCCAACTGCAGAATCAAATACAGAAGAACCAACCCCTTCCTCGTCAAGCGACATTTCTTTCGACGATTTGTAATATTTTAAACTGAAAGAGAAGACAGCTGCGGCTGTCTTTTTTTGTTTGAAGGGACAGCCAATGTTGCAGTACCTTCACACTCGCAAAAAAAACACCCTTCGAAACGCACTTATGTCTAAAATAAATCCAGGTACGCTTTACCTATTTCCTACCCCAATTGGAGATTTACATCAGATGGAACACCTTCCATTCAACAATGAACTCCTCTTAGAAATAGACATATTCTTTGTGGAAGAGTTAAAAACCGCTCGCAGATATTTACGTAAAGTCGGATACACAAAAGCTTTTGATGAAATTACTTTAAACGTTATTAATGAGCACAGTAAGGAGCTTGGTTACGATGATTGGTTGAAGCCTATTCTCGAAGGAAAGAACGCTGGACTCATGAGTGAAGCGGGCATGCCTTGCATAGCTGACCCCGGAGCGGTGATTGTTGCTGAAGCGCATCGTATGGGTATTCCGGTGGTTCCTTTAACTGGACCCTCCTCAATTCTTTTGACACTTGCAGCCTCTGGTTTGAATGGACAATCGTTTACCTTCCACGGATATCTTCCACGTGAGCGGGGTGAGCGAATGAAGAAAATAAAAATGTTGGAAAGACAATCTTCAGAATTCAGAGTGACACAACTTTTCATGGATGCACCTTATCGCAGCCATCATGTGTACGACGATTTGCGCGAGCACCTTCAACCAACAACATTACTTTGCATCGGTTGCGACGTTCACAGCCAGAACGGCTATGTCATTACTAAATCCATTGCAGAATGGCGCGAAATGAATTGGGACTTCAATAAACGAAATGTCATTTTTGCAATCGGAATTGAGAAGAAATAATTCGAACTAAGACCCAATAACTATCTTTGCATTATGATTAACAAAAAAGCGAAAAACATTCGAATTATCGAAGTTCCGAGTGAGGTTGGAGCAGGAACACGCGGATCTAGTCTAGGTGTAGATGCATTGAAAATTGCAGCTCTTGACTTCCGTTCCGGCTTTTTCAAGAAATACAGAAGCATTGTCATTCCGAACGACAATGCTGCATTGCACAACAATCCGGGCAGCCGATACGCAAAGCATATTCGTAGCGTGCTAAAAATGTACGAGCGCATTGGTGCTGCAGTTAGAGACACCATTCGCGACAATCGCTTTCCTTTACTATTAAGCGGTGACCACAGCAATGCCGGAGGAACACTAGCTGGAATTCGCATGGCTTATCCAGAATCGCGCGTAGGTGTAATCTGGATTGATGCGCATGCTGACTTACACAGCCCTTATACGAGCCCAAGCGGAAACCTTCACGGCATGCCATTGGCAGTAGCTTTGAACGAAGACAACATTGAAGAAAAAGTGAATGACCTCGATTACGAGACCATTGATTTGTGGGAAATGTTGAAGAACGTAGGAGATATCTGTCCGAAGATTGAATACCGCGACCTCGTATACATAACACTTCGCGACTTCGAAGAGCAGGAAACTGCGCTCATCAAGCAGAACAAAGTGAAGGTTGTAACAACCAACGAACTCCGTAAAACGGGTATCACGAAGTTGAGCCGTGAGATCTTAAGATACTTGAGTTCATGTGATAAGATTTACATCAGTTTCGATGTAGACTCCATGGATCCTGCGGTTTCTAGAGGAACAGGAACGCCAGTAAAAGGAGGAATTAACGAGCGTGAGGCGGCTGACTTAATCCTTGAGTTACTTCAAAACGAACGGATCTGTTGTTTGGAATTCACGGAAATCAATCCAACACTCGACAGTGAAAACGTAATGGCAGAGACTGTTTTCGAGATTCTACAAAAGGTCGCGCGTCAGTTGGAAATGATTCAATAAATCATCGGTTGAAATTCTAAAATTTGGCCCTTGCTTTCGTAACTTCGCAGCCTTAAAACTGCAATATGAAAATTTTAGTCTGTGTGAGTAAGGCGCCCGACACTACGTCGAAGATTGCCTTCACCAACAACAACTCTTCATTCGATGAAGCTGGAATAAACTTCATTGTTAATCCGTATGACGAGTGGTACGCCCTTGTTCGTGCGTTGGAATTGAAAGAAGCGCAAGGCGGGAACGTTACCGTTCTTAGCGTTGGAGGAGTAGACTACGAACAAATCATTCGCAAGGCTTTGGCGATAGGTGCTGACGATGCTGTTCGCATTGACGCTCCTGAGGCAGATGCTTTGAATGTTTCTACACACATTGCGAACTACGCCAAAGACAAAGGATTCGATTTAATTTTATGTGGAAAGGAAACCATTAACTACAACGGTTCTGTTGTACCCGGAATGGTGGCTGAACTTTTAGATATGCCCTTGGTTGCATTGGCTGCGAAGCTTGATGTGGCAAACGGTGTTGCTACTTGCGAAAGAGAAGTAACTGGAGGAATGGAAGTGTTAGAAGTTAATCTTCCTGCGGTAATCAGCGCTGCAAAAGGAATGGCTGAGCAACGCATTCCAAATATGCGCGGCATTATGGCGGCGCGCACGAAAGCGCTAGAAGTTGTTTCTGTTGAAAGTACTGCCCCAACTACTTCAGTAAACAATTACGAATTACCACCTGCGAAGAGCGCTTGCAAATTTGTAGATCCTGCTAACGCTGCAGAATTAATCACATTGTTACATCAAGAGGCGAAAATCATCTAATACCGAACTGAACATGAAAACCATTGTATTCGCAGAACACCTCAACGGCAAATTCACGAAATCTTCACTTGAAGCAGTGTCATACGCATCAGCCTGGTCTGTTAGCGCAGGAGGAACATGCATCGCAGTTACTTACGGAAGCATTGACGCTTCTGTTTTAGGAACAGCGGGTGCTAATGAAGTATGGAAGATGGATGCATTGAGCGCTGCAGATGGTGAGCAAATCACCAAGCTTATGTTAGCTGCTCAAAAAGAAAGTGGCGCCACTGCCGTTGTTCTTTCTCAAGATTTAATTGGAAAGTCTGTAGCCCCTCGCCTATCTGTTCGTTTGAACGCCGGGTTGGTTTCAGGAGCATCTTTCCTTCCAACTGGAAATATCGTTAAGAAAAATGTATTCTCAGGTAAGGCCATTGCGCACGTTACCGTGAATTCCGAAATAAGCATTGTTACCGTTCTTCCTAATTCATACGGAGTGAACGTTTCAGGTGAAGCTTGTCCAGTTACCGCGTTCAGCGCTGAAATTGGAACTGCACGCGTTCGTGTGAAAGAAGTTCGTGTTGAAGAAAGTGAGTCTATTCCGTTGCCAGAAGCAGACAAAGTTGTTTCTGCGGGAAGAGGAATGAAAGGCCCTGAGAATTGGGGAATGATTGAAGAGTTAGCAAAAGAATTAGGAGCAGCAACCGCTTGTTCACGTCCAGTTTCCGACATCGGATGGCGCCCTCACCATGAGCACGTAGGACAAACAGGTATTGCTATTCGTCCGAATTTATACATTGCTGTTGGAATTAGCGGAGCTATTCAACACCTTGCTGGAGTGAACGGATCGAAGGTTATTGTTGTGATAAACAAGGATCCAGAAGCAGCCTTCTTCAAGGCAGCTGACTACGGAATTATTGGCGATGCATTCGAAGTGGTTCCTGAATTAATAGCAGCAGCAAAAGCGTTCAACGCGACAAAATAATGGCCGATAAAATTCAGCTTGACCTGGTAGACATTACCCCGAGCAGCAGCTCGAACGGGGCTTATGTTATGGCACTTACTGAAATAGCAGGTGCTCGCAGTTTGGCTATTGTCATTGGTCCAGCCGAGGCACACAGCATTGTGATTGTCATGGAAAAAATGCCGATCACTCGTCCGCTTACGCACGACCTCTTCGTTTCTCTTGCCGAGAATTTTGAAATTCATGTGGAAGAAGTTTTCATTTATCAGATGATCGATGGCATTTTTTATGCGCGTATTATTGTGAGAGGAAATGGAAAAACGATTGAAGTAGACTCGCGCACGAGCGATGCTGTGGCCATAGCTATTCGCTTTGGAGCACCTATCTATTGTGCGAAGGAGGTTATGGATGAGGTTGGAAGAGACATGCGTGCATTAACCGAAGGAGACGAGTTGGATTTCGACCTTGACATAACTGAAGATGATTTGGAAGAAGTCTTGACTCCGGAAGAAATCTTGAAGAAACTCAATGAGGCCTTGTTGAATGAAGATTACGAGTTAGCTTCGAAGCTTCGCGACGAGTTAGACAAAAGAAACAATAAGTAAATCTCTGATCCATAGGATTTGAGTGACGACACAAACAATAAGGACTATGGTAGGAATTATAATGGGAAGTAAGAGCGACTTGCGCATTATGCAAGAAGCTGCAGATGTTCTTTCCCTGTTGAACGTCCCCTTTGAAATTAGTGTAGTTAGTGCTCATCGCACCCCTGACCGCATGTTCGAGTACGCCAAGGGCGCCGCCAGTAGGGGTGTTCAGGTAATTATAGCCGGAGCCGGTGGGGCGGCGCATTTACCAGGAATGACTGCTTCTCTCACTCCCCTTCCAGTTATTGGTGTTCCAATTAAATCTTCGAATAGTATCGACGGCTGGGATAGTGTACTAAGCATTCTTCAAATGCCAGCTGGAGTTCCCGTTGCCACCGTTGCCCTCGATGGTGCGCGTAACGCAGGAATTCTTGCCGCTCAAATTATAGCCGTTGCCGACGCGCAATTGATGCAACGCATAGCGCAATTCAAAGATGAATTGAAGAAAAAAGTCATGGACTCCGTTTCCGAAGTGGAAGCGCTTTCAAAAAAATAATATGGCCACATTTATTCCCGGTGAAATTCCCGTTGGGAAATTGCATCAACTTCTTTTAGGCAGCGTTGCTCCGCGACCCATTGCATGGGTGAGCACCGTTGATGAAAACGGAACGCCGAATCTTTCTCCGTTTAGTTTCTTCAACGTATTTTCTGCTAATCCACCCATTGCTATTTTCTCTCCTGCACGCAGAGGTCGCGACAACACGACCAAGCACACCTATGAAAATGTGAAGCGCGTTCCTGAATGCGTGATTAACATTGTGAATTACAGTTTGGTTCAGCAATGCTCGTTAAGCAGTGTAGAATACGCAGCTGGAGTAAATGAATTCATCAAGTCAGGTGTCACAGAATTGGCTTCAGAAGCCATTCGCGTTCCTCGCGTTGCGGAATCGCCCATTCAATTGGAATGTAAAGTGAAAGAAGTCATTGAACTCGGAACCGAAGGCGGTGCAGGCAACTTAGTCGTTTGCGAAATCGTTCGTGTTCACATCAACGATTCCATTCTCGATGAAAACGGAAGAATAGATATGTTCAAAGCAGATCTTGTGGCACGTGCTGGAGGAGACTATTATGTAAGAGCTATTGACGGATTGTTTGAAGTTCCTAAACCCAATGAAAAAATTGGAATTGGAATCGATGCATTGCCCGAAGACATTCGTCATTCGAAGATTTTAACAGGAAACGATTTAGGTATGTTGGGCAATCTACAAGCCCTTCCGAACGAGACCGATGTGAATGAATACAAATTGATAGAGCTTTCTGACCTATTTTTAGAACATGAAGGAGATGCAGAAGCGTTGGAACAATCGCTTCATGCTCGTGCAGCTGAATTATTAAAAAACAAAAATGTTATAGAGGCGGCTTGCACGCTTCTAGCATTCAAT